>NZ_JBFRFA010000006.1:0-138708 GCF_052114585.1 Pedococcus sp. 2YAF34 | reverse complement strand
CCCCAGGTCGGCCGCCGCCCGCGCCCTGTGCGCGGCCCCGGCGGCCGAGGCGAGCGCCAGCGCCGCCACGAGCAGCATGACGAGCACCCCCGCGCCGCCGAGAGTGGCGACCGTCGCGCTGCCGGCCTCTCCGAGCCGCCGACGTCGCGTTCCTGCGCCGGCCCACTTGCGTCGGGTGTCGCGGCTCATGGGACCCCCGCCGGTTGGCCAGCATCCTCGCGGGCCGCCACTGCGGACGAGCGCGGGGTCGCTGCGGACCCCAGCCAGCCCAAGGCTGCCGGTGCCGCCCCGCGCACCGACACCTCGACGACGTCTCCCGACCCGCCCAGCGCGAACTCGGCGCCCGCGGGTGCCAGAGGTCGGCCGAGAGCCAGGGCATCCCCGTCGGAGTCGCCGCGAGCCAGGGCTCGAGCCGTGGCGCGAGCAGCGTCGATGCACCGGAGCTGGTCCATGGCCGCCGTGACCGCCGACAGGGCCAGCACCAGCACGAGGAGCAGGGCCGGGATGGCCACGGCGAACTCTGCTGTCACCATCCCGCCCTCTCCTCTCAGCCTGCCGCGCCCAGGGCTGCGGTGATGACCGCGGCGAGCGCCGACTTCACCCCGCCGGACCGCACCACCGCCAGCAGCACCGCGGCGAACGCGCATGCCGCGAGCGTGCCCACCGCGTACTCCGCGGTCGTCATGCCCGCCTCGGCGCCCTGCCGGACCCGTGTGAACCGTCGTGCCAAGTTGCATCTCACGTCGCACTCCTTCAGTTGGTGACTGGTGACTCGGGGACCGTGCGCCCCCACTGCTCCCAGTCCAGCGCCGGCCGAGCGCACGAGCCAGAGCCGGCGACGGCGCTGTGGACGGGGTGGACCGACAGGAAGGGGTGTGGACACCCGTCCCCGCGCGGGAGTGCCCTGAGCAGGCGGTCACCGCGAACCCTCGATGACCGTGCGCGCGAGCGCGAGGACCACGGGCACGACGGCCGTGCAGGCGAAGGCGGGAAGGAAGCCGAGCCCCAGGGGCAGCACCAACAGGACGCCTGCGCGCGAGGCCCGCCGCTCCCGGTCGCGCTCGAGCTCCTCGCGCAACCGGAGCGCCGCCTGCTCGACGAGGGAGGCCGGGGCGGCGCCGGTCTCGTCGGCCACCACCCACGCCAGCTCGGCAGGGCGCCACACGTCACCGGCGTAGGACCAGGCCTCCCGCGCCGGGCGGCCCCAGCGCAGGGCCGCCACGACGGCGGACAGGTCGCGGGCGACCTCGTCCCCTGCCCCGGGTCGCACCTCGTCGAGGGCCTCGACGAGACCGAGCCCCGCCCGCAGTGCGAGCGCGAGCAGGACCAGCGTGTCGGCGACCTGGTCGACCGGGGCCTGCCCGTGAGCGCTCCTGCGAGGGCGCAGGCGAGCGGCGAGGCGGCTCGTCGGGGCGGAGCCTCCGAGACCCCGCGACGACCCCGACGACCGCGGCGACCGCGGCGACCGTTCAGGCGATCGTGACGGCGACCGCGACGGTGGCCGGCCCGGCCACAGCGCCACGGCCAGGACGGCGAGCGTGGCCGCGGCGACGCCGAGGGTCACGCAGCCGCCCTGGCGAGGATCGCCCGGCTCCATGACCAGGCGACGAAGGCCAGGACCAGTCCGAGCCCAAGACTCGCCAGAGCCAGCGGCGACTGCAGGTAGAGCTCCCGTGGAGCGACCCCGCAAGCCAGGCCGACGACGGGCCCACTCAGGGGCAGCAGGGTGAGCACCATCATCGAGGCGCGTGGTCCGGCAGCCGCGCTCGCGAGGCGCTGACGGGTGCGTTGACGAGCCCGCAGCACCTGCTCGGCGGCACCGAGGGCATCCGCGAGGGGCGCGCCCGTCCGCTCGCTGAGAGCCCAGGCCCGGGCCACGAACGCGGCTGCCTCCCCACCCGCCTCGTAGTCGCGCCAGACCTCGGACACGTCGTCGCCGGTCCGCCCCGCATCGACGAGGCGAGAAGTGAGCTCACCCACCACCCGGTCGTCGGCGACAGCGGTGGCGGCTGCGGCGATGCTGGAGGCCGGCGAGACGCCGACACGAAGTGGTGCAGCCACGAGCGACAGGAGCTCGGCGAGCCCGGCCTCCACCTCCCCCGGGCTCGCGACCACCGTCCGACGTCGCCCCGCCGCAGCAGAACCCGGACCGCGCGAAGCCGTCCCGCGACCGTCCCGAGCGGCCCGAGCAGCCCTGACCCGCGCCCCGGGCCCGGGCCACAGCAGGACCGACGACACCACGAGCGCCACCACGACAGGTATCCAGCTCACCGCCCCGCCCCTCCGGCGAGGTGGTCCAGCAGCGGCCAGCCCGGACCCCTCGAGCCGGTGACGGCGTCCACGGCCACCTCGCTGACGACCTCGGCGCCGGTCCAGCGCAGCACCGAGACCGAGGACACGCGTCGACCGGCAGGGCCGCGTTCGACGTGGACGACGACCTGCAGGGCGCTCGCGAGCTGCCGTTGCACGGCATCGCGGGGCAGCCCGGCCAGCGCCCCGAGGGCGTCGAAGCGGGAGGGGACGTCGGCGGGAGCATTCGCGTGCAGGGTGCCGCACCCGCCCTCGTGCCCGGTGTTGAGCGCAGCAAGCATCTCCCGGACCTCCGGCCCGCGGACCTCCCCGACGACCAGGCGGTCCGGCCTCATCCGCAGCGCCTGACGGACGAGATCGACGAGCCCCACGGCACCGTGGCCCTCGACGTTGGCGCCGCGGCCCTGCAGCCGCACGACGTGCGGGTGGGCGATGCAGAGCTCGCGGACGTCCTCCACGACGACGAGCCGCTCAGCCGCCGGCACCTCGGCCAGCATGGCGGCGAGCAGCGTGGTCTTGCCGCAACCAGTGCCACCGGTGACGACGTAGGACAGGCGCCGATCGACCACAGCGCGCAGCAGCCGCTCCACGGCGGGGGTGAACATGCCGGTGCCGGCGAGCGAGGCCAGGCCGTCGGCGCGGGCCCGGGCCGCCCGCAGGCTCACATGGGCGCCCCCGTCGACCAGCGGCGGGAGGATGGCGTGCAGGCGCAGGCCACCGGGCAGCAGACCGTCCACCCAGGGCTGGCTCTCGTCGAGCCGGCGCCCTGCCAGTCCCGCGAGCCTGACCGCGAGCCGCCGCGCAGCAGCAGGGTCCGGCAGGTCCAGCGGCCAACGCTCCAACCCTGCTCCGCGGTCTGCCCAGACCGAGCCGTCGCCGTTGACGAGGACGTCGGTGACGGTCTCGTCGTGCACGAGGCCCTCCAGCGGGCCCAGGCCGAGCACCTCGGCCGCGAGCGCCTGCCTCGCCGCCCGCGCACCGTCGAACCCCAGGTGCACCGCACCGGTGGTGGCCACCGCTTCGACACCGTCCTCGTCCGGCGACTCTCCTCGGCGGATCCGCGCCGCGATGCGGTCCGCCTGCGCGACTCCACCACCGCCGTCGACGGGCGTCATGCCGGGACCCCGACCAGACCGCACTCGAGGACCACCTGGTCGGCGGTCGCGCTCACGGCTCCGCCGGCACGGCTGCCCGGAGGCCGCCCACGGTCCGCGTCACTGACGGTCCTGGGGTCGTCCCGCAACACCCCCGCCAGCGGCAGGTCGAGGTGCGCTGCCACCTCCTCCGGGCCCACCTGTTCGCGACGCGCCGCGCGCAGCACGAGGCGCACGACCGCTTCGCCCGAACCCGCGAGGCCGGCGGCACACGCACCGGCGTCGGCGAGCTGGCGTGCCGACGAGCCGCAGACGAGCACCACGTCCGTGCAGAGCGAGGCCCACCGGGGCGACGTCCCCAGGTCCAGCACGGTCAGTCCACACACCCCCGACAGGGCCGAGACCCCTTCGACCACGACCGGGTCGGGCAGCGCCAGCCCTCCGCCGACGGGGCCGTGAGCAGGCGCGTCCCGCGAGCTCCCTGCGGCCAGGAACCGCACCGGTCCCTCCGCCGGGAGGGCGACCAGCAGGTCGGCCCCGTCGATCCGGCCCCGAGCGCCGGCGAGGTCTGCCCACCGCAGCCCGGGCAGGTGCTCGACGCAGGCGGTCACGTCCACGCCTCCAGCCCCGAGGACCAGGTCGACACACGCCACCGCCCCTACCAAGGGTGCAGCGCGCAGGGCGAGGGCGACGGCCAGGGTCGAGGTGCCGAGGCCCCCCGAGGCTCCGATCACTCCGACGACGCGGTGGCTCATGGCACCCACCTTTGCCCGCGGCACACGCAGGCGTGCCCAGCCGGGTCAGCCCCTGTGGACGGGCCGCCTCGCGGACCGCCGGCTGTGGACAGCCGGGAGCGGTCGGTCGACGAGGGCCGCTGGGGGCAACGGCGGCCGGCGAGGGGGCAGCCGGCGAACCGTCGGGGAAAAGGGGACGGCCCCGGTCGGGGGGACAACCGGGGCCGTCGACGCGCCGTGCTCCGGGGGGGAGGAGCAGGTGCGCCGGTCCGCTCTACCCTCGCGGGGAACGAACACGATCATCGTGGACCATCAAGCGTTCAACCGCAACTCGTCTGCCGAACTTCGGTGGGTCGTTCTTCAGGCTCGGTTCAGGTGGTCGGCCCCAGTGCCGCCGAACACCAACAAACGTCCGCAACCGACATGACGATGGCACCCCGCCGGAGCGGGGTGCCATCAACCGTGACCCTCCTCGGGTGACCAGGCGTGCTTCGTGTAGTTGTCGCACCGGGACGAGCCCGTCACGATCGGTCCACCAGTGGACTGCCCGCGCGTGGGTACCCGAGTCGGATCACGGTGGTCGTCGGACTCGCGTGCGTCGACGTCACTTCAGGTGTACTCCGGCGCGCAGCCAAAGTGAACCCTTGACTTTCCTGCCCCGCCGGGCGTTCGTGGGCCGTCGCGGCGTGTCTCCCGGACTACCCATCGGTACGCAGCCCGGCCGGGCCAGCAGGCCCCAGGTGCCCGGGTCAGCCGCTACGTCAGCCGGCCGGCCCGGACCGCGTCGCAGATGTCGGACCCCTGCTCGGCGGCGGCCACGAGGGCGGAGGCGCAGTGCTCCAACCACAGGCCCACCCCGGCCCGTGACCCGGTGCCGTATGCCGCGAGCGCGCCGAGGTAGGCGGGCCCACCCTGCGTGGCGTGCCCGGCCTCGGTGACGGCGACCCCGGTGGGGTCGAGGCCGCGTGCCTGGACGATGGCCCGCTCCAGGGCGCGGGCGACGACGCCGTTGCCGCGCACGAACGGCCGCAGCACGGCCACCTCGGCGTGCGCCACCGCGGCGACCACGAGCGCGGGCACCCCGTCGGCCGCGGCCACCGTCAGGACCCGCACGAGGCCGTCGAGCCGCGCCCGCAGCTCCTCGGCCTCCGGGGCCGGGCCCAGGTCGGCCAGCTCGGTACTGGTCTCCCCTGCGACGCGCGGGCGCCCCAGCTGGGCGTCGTCGACGAGCCCGGAGGCGGCCGCGACGTGCAGCCGGGCGAGGGCCTGCAACGGCGCAGTGGCCACCAGCGAGCGGACGTGCTCGCTCTCCGCGGTCGCCTGCACGGCGCCTCTGGCGACCTGCTCGACGGGGTCGGGCTCGAGGGGCCAGCGAGCCGCTCCGCGCATGACGTCGCGCACGAGGTCGAGGGGAACGGTGGCACCCTCGAGCGCGGCGCTCGCCTGCGCACCGCGTACACGTGACTCGGCGGAGGCCTCGGGGATCCGGCGCCGCAGCGCCTCGTGCCAGCGCAGCTGCTCGCACGCGGTACGGGCTGCGGCGACGCGCTCGGAAACGCCGGGGAGGTCGGCGAGGGCACGCAGGGCGTCGGCGGGGTCAGGCACGACCAGCAGCCTAGGGTTCGTCCTAGAGTGCGCATGTGTCGGGCAGCTTCCACCTCCCCACCGCCATCGTGGTCGCCGGCGGGATGCTGCTCACCTACGCCCTGCTGCGGCTGCTGCGGCACGGCCGGAGCGGCTCGCGCGGGTTCGTCTCCGACGTCGACCACGCGACGCATGCCACCCTGCACACCGCGTCCCTCGCCGCCCGGCACCTGCAGGACGGCCTGACGCCGGAGGGCACCGCGAAGGCCGCGCGCCACCTGCGCCAGCTGCTGGGCGCGCCCGCGGTCGCCGTCACGGACGCCGCCTCCCTGCTGGCGTGGGACGGCGCGGCCGACCACCACGCGGCCCACGCCCGGGCGGACGCCGAGCAGGTGCTGCGTACCGGGCACACCATCGTCCTCGGCCCCGGCGAGGTGACCTGCTCCGATCCCGACTGCCCGGTCCGGGGCGCCGTCGTGGCACCGGTGGTGACCGGCGACCGGGTCGTGGCGGCCATCGCCGCATACGGTCCGCACGCCTCAGCAGGGCTCGCGCGGGCCACGGAGGAGGTGGCCGGCTGGATGGCGACGCAGGCCGAGCTCGCCGACCTCGGGCACCAGCGGACGCGGGCCATGGAGGCCGAGCTGCGCGCGCTGCGGGCCCAGATCAGCCCCCACTTCATCTACAACTCCCTGGCAGCGATCGCCTCGTTCGTGCGCACCGACCCCGACCGCGCGCGCGACCTGCTGCTGGAGTTCGCCGACTTCACGCGCTACGCCCTGCGCCGCGGGGGCGCCTTCACGACGCTGGCGGAGGAGCTGCGCAACGTCGAGCGCTACCTCGTGCTCGAGCAGGCGCGGTTCGGTGACCGGCTGCGCATCTCCCTGCTCATCGCCCCCGAGGTCCTCCCGGTCACCGTGCCCTACCTCGCGATCCAGCCCCTCGTCGAGAACGCCGTGCGTCACGGGCTGGCCGGCAAGGAGGGCGGTGGGCACATCAGCATCGTCGCCACGGATGAGGGCGCCGAGGCGGGCATCAGCATCGAGGACGACGGCGTCGGGTCCGACCCGCAGGCGATCCGCACGGTGCTCGACGGGCGCTCGGGCGCCGACCACGTCGGGCTCGGCAACGTCGACGCGCGGCTGCGCCAGGTGTACGGCGACGAGTTCGGGCTCGTGGTCGAGACGGCTCCCGGGGCGGGCACCAAGGTGAGCTTCCGGGTGCCCAAGTACGCCCCCGGCGTGCACGCCACCACGTAGGCTCTGGCCATGGCTGGCGCCCCCTCCGGCGAGCCGGAGCCCCGCCGCCCGCGCGACGCCACCGTCGGCCCCGCGGGCACTGCCCTGCGCGCCCTGGTCGTCGACGACGAGCAGCCCGCCCTCGAGGAGCTGAGCTGGCTGCTGCGCCAGGACGAGCGGATCGCCCAGGTGCGCACGGCCGGCAGCGGGGCCGAGGCGCTGCGGGCCCTGGAGGCCGGCGACATCGACGTGGTGTTCTCCGACATCTCGATGCCCGGGCTCGACGGCATGGACCTCGCCCGTGTCATCGCCCGCTTCACCGAGCGCCCCCAGGTCGTCTTCGTCACGGCCCACGACCAGCACGCGGTCGACGCCTTCGCCGTCGACGCCGTCGACTACGTCATGAAGCCGGTGCGCCCCGACCGGCTCTCGGAGGCGGTACGCCGCGTGGTCGCCTCGGTGGAGCCCGTCGCCACGGGCACAGGTCGCGGGTCGGCAGCACCGGCCGACGCGGACGAGACGATCCCGGTGGAGCTGGCCGGCGTCACCCGCTTCATCACCCGCAGCCAGGTGCGCTACGCCCAGGCGCAGGGTGACTACGCCCGCCTGCACACGCCGGCCGGTTCGCACCTGGTGCGGATCCCCCTCAGCACTCTCGAGGAGCGTTGGGCGGCAGCGGGTTTCGTGCGCATCCACCGCAGCACCCTGGTCTCCCTGGCCCACGTCCGGGAGGTGCGGATGGAGCACGGCCGGTGCAGCGTCGTCCTCGACGACGTCGAGCTCCAGGTGAGCCGCCGGCACACCCGCGAGCTCCGCGACCGGCTGCTGCGTCCGGCAGCCCGGGTCGACCAGTGACCCGGTGAGTCCTCGAGGCCCTGGCGACGTGCCGGTGGACGACGTCGAAGGCTCTGCACCCCTACGGGTCCGGGTCACCAGCACCCGGCGGGACGCCACCCTGCGCGGCGACGTGCGCCCCCTGACCCGCGAGATCGACGAGCAGAGCAACCTCGGCGAGGTCTACATGTCCGGGCTGATGTCCGCCCAGCTCCGGCTGGCGGGGCTGGTCCTGGCCTTCGGGGCGGTGGGGCTCGGTGGCCTGCCGCTGCTCTTCCTGCTCGTCCCTGCGACCCGGACGCTCGAGATCGGCCGGGTCCCGTTGCCCTGGCTCGTGCTCGCGGTCGTCGTCTACCCCGTCGCGCTCGTCGTCGCCCGCTTCTACGTGCGCCAGAGCGAGCGCATCGAGGCCGAGTTCTCGGCCGCGGTGGGGCGCCGGTGAGGCTGTGAACACCGCATACGGTCTCGTCGCCATCGCCCTCGTCTGCACGGTGACGCTCGCCATCGGGGCGTTCGGGCTGCGGCTCTCGCGGACGACGAGCGACTTCTACGTGGCCGGCCGCACCGTCACGCCATACCGGAACGCCAGCGCCATCGGCGGCGAGTACCTCTCTGCCGCAAGCTTTCTCGGCATCGCGGGGCTGGTCTACACCAACGGGCTCGACATGCTCTGGTTCCCCGTCGGCTACACCGTCGGCTACGTCGTGCTGCTCGTCCTCGTGGCCGCACCGCTGCGCAGGTCCGGCGCCTACACGCTGCCCGACTTCGCCGAGGCACGCCTCGAGAGCACCGTCGTCCGCCGGCTCTGCTCGGTGCTCGTCGTCGCCATCGGCTGGCTCTACCTGCTCCCCCAGCTGCAGGGCGCCGGCCTGGCGCTGGGCGCGGTGACCGGGGCGCCGAGCTGGGTGGGCGGGCTGGTCGTGGCGTTCGTCGTCGTGGCCAACGTCGCGGCCGGCGGCATGCGCTCGATCACCCTCGTGCAGGCGGTGCAGTACTGGGTCAAGCTCACCGCGATCGCCGTGCCGGCGTTCGTGCTGCTGGCGATCTGGCTGCGCGACGGCTCGCCCGCGCCGGCCATCGCCGCGCAGGGCACGGGGTGGGCCGAACCGCTGGGCGGCCTTGCAGGACAGGGCCACCCGGTCTACTCGACCTACAGCCTTTTGCTGGCCCTGGCGCTCGGGACGATGGGGCTGCCGCACGTGCTCGTCCGCTTCTACACCAACCCCGACGGCCGCGCGGCCCGTCGCACGACCCTGACCGTGGTCGCCCTGCTCGGCGCGTTCTACCTCTTCCCCCCGCTGTACGGCGTGCTGGGCCGCGTCTACCTGCCGCTGCTGCCCGACGGCGTCGCCCCGGACACGCTCGTCCTGCGGCTGCCCGGGGTGATGACGCCGGGGACGGGCGGCGAGCTGCTGTCGGCGGTGCTGGCGGGTGGCGCCTTCGCGGCGTTCCTGTCGACCGCCTCCGGCCTGACGATGTCGGTCGCGGGGGTGCTCGACCAGGACCTCCTGCGGCGACGGCTCGGGCGCGTCACGGGCGACGACTTCACCGTGGTGCAAGGGTTCCGCCTCGCGACCGGACTGGCGGTCGTGGTGCCGTTCGTCGCCTCGCGGGTCGTCGAGCCGGTGGGGCTGGCCACGATGGTGAGCCTGGCCTTCGCCGTCGCCGCGTCGACGTTCTGCCCGCTGCTCGTCCTCGGCTCGTGGTGGCGCGGCCTGAGCACCGTCGGGGCGGCCTCGGGACTGGTGGTGGGCGGCGCCTGCGCGGCCACCGCGGTGGCCGCGACGGTGCTGGCAGGCCCCATACCCGGCTGGTCGGGAGCCCTGCTCGGCCAGCCCGCGGCGTGGTGCATCCCCTTGGCGTTCGCCACCGCCGTCGTCGTCTCCCTGGCCACACCGGGACGCGTCCCGCGGCACACCGCACGCACCATGGTCCGCCTGCACACCCCCGAGGACCTGGCGCTCGACCGCGACTGAGTGGCGGCCGAGGTGCCGTTGGTCGCGGCCGGGCGACCGTTCGGCGCAGGACGAGCGTCCACCCGCCGACCGCACACCCCGTACGGCGCGGGGCCCCGCGCCGTACCTCCCGCACCGGTGTCGTCCCCGTCACAGTGGCGCACGGGCCGCCCACCACGGCCACTGCGGTCGTCTCGCACGCCGGCCGCGCCACGTCAGCCACCTGGAGGTGTCCCGTGAGCAACGACGCTCGCACGGATCACGACCCCTTCGTCGACCTGCAGGGGTCGCCGGAGTTCGACGAGCTGCGGACCCGCTTCCGCCGGTTCGTCTTCCCCCTCACCGGGCTGTTCCTCGCCTGGTACTTCCTGTACGTCCTGCTCTCCACCTACGCGCCGGGGTTCATGGGCACCAAGGTGTTCGGCAACATCAACATCGGCCTCATCCTCGGCCTCGGGCAGTTCGTCTCCACCTTCGTCATCACGATCATCTACGTGCGCTGGGCCGACAGGGAGTTCGACCCGCGCGCGGCTGCGCTCGCCAAGACCATCGGGGAGGACCACCGATGAGCGCCCCCACCGCCGTTCCCGCGCTCGTGCCGGCCGCCACCAACGTGGGCAGCCCTGCTCTCAACATCACGATCTTCGGCATCTTCGTCCTCATCACGCTCGGGATCGTCATCAGGGCGTCGAAGAACAACCGCAGCGCGGCCGACTTCTACGCCGGTGGCCGCGCGTTCACCGGCCGGCAGAACGGCATCGCCATCGCCGGTGACTACCTGTCAGCGGCGTCGTTCCTCGGCATCGCGGGAGCCATCGCCCTCAACGGCTACGACGGCTTCCTCTACTCGATCGGGTTCCTCGTGGCCTGGCTCGTGGCGCTGCTGCTCGTGGCCGAGCTGCTCCGCAACGCAGGCAAGTACACGATGGCCGACGTCCTGTCGTTCCGGCTCAAGCAGCGTCCGGTCCGCATGGCCGCGGCGATCTCGACGCTCGCGGTCTGCTTCTTCTACCTGCTGGCGCAGATGGCCGGCGCCGGCGGCCTCGTGGCCCTGCTGCTCGGCATCGACGACAAGGCCGGCCAGTCGCTGGTCATCGCCGTCGTGGGCGTCCTGATGATCGCCTACGTCCTGATCGGCGGCATGAAGGGCACGACCTGGGTGCAGATCATCAAGGCGGTCCTGCTCATCATCGGCGCTGGCGTGATGTTCCTGTGGGTGCTCGGCAAGTTCGGGCTCAACCTCAGCACGCTGCTCGGCGACGCCGTCCAGGCCTCCGGTGGCAAGAAGGTGCTCGACCCGGGTCTGCAGTACGGCAAGAGCGGGCTGACCAAGGTCGACTTCATCTCGCTGTCGCTGGCGCTGGTCCTCGGGACCGCCGGCCTGCCGCACGTGCTCATGCGTTTCTACACGGTGCCGTCCTCGCGCGAGGCCCGGAAGTCCGTGGAGTGGGCGATCTGGCTCATCGGCATCTTCTACCTGTTCACCCTCGTGCTCGGGTACGGCGCCGCCGCCCTCGTGGGCCCGAAGGCGATCGCCGCCGCGCCGGGCAAGGCCAACTCGGCCGCGCCGCTGCTCGCCTACGAGCTCGGCGGGGAGCTGCTGCTCGGCATCATCTCGGCGGTCGCGTTCGCGACGATCCTCGCGGTCGTCGCCGGCCTGACCATCACCGCGAGCGCCAGCCTCAGCCACGACATCTACAACTCCGTCATCAAGGAGGGCACGGCCTCGGCCGAGGACGAGGTGAGGGTCGCCCGCATCACCGCGGTCGTCATCGGCATCTTCGCCATCCTCGGCGGCATCCTCGCCAACGGGCAGAACATCGCGTTCCTCGTCGCCCTCGCGTTCGCCATCGCGGCGTCCGCGAACCTGCCGACGATCCTCTACTCGCTGTTCTGGCGGCGCTTCAACACCCGGGGCGCCCTGTGGTCCATCTACGGCGGGCTCATCACGGCGCTGACGCTGATCGTCTTCAGCCCCGTGGTGTCGGGCAAGCCGGTCGACGCAGCCACGGGCAAGTCGCTGTCGATGTTGCAGGGCACCGACTTCCACTGGTTCCCGCTCGACAACCCGGGCATCGTGTCCATCCCGCTGGCGTTCGTCCTGGGCTGGCTCGGGACCGTGACCAGCAAGGAGCACAACGCCGCGAAGTACGCCGAGATGGAGGTGCGCTCCCTCACCGGCCACGGTGCCGAGAAGGCGACCACCCACTAGGTGACGCGGGTCCGGCGTCGCGCCCGACCCGCCCGCAGACCACGGTGCCGCGTCCCCGCACAGGGGGCGCGGCACCGTGCACGTGAGCCGCGGTCAACCACGGCGGGCACGAGGACGTCATTGGGGTGTCCGAAGGGAGGACGCCATGCACACCACCCACCGCACGACCCGCCTGACCGTCCGGTCGCTCGTCGTCGCCGCCGCGCTCGGGGCCATCCCCGTCACCACCACCCTCGCCGCCCCGGCGACCGCGACCACCACTGCGGCCACCACCGCGACCACCACTGCGACCAGCACGGCCACCACGGGCGCCGTCACGGCGCCGTACTGCGGCATCACCTGGGGGTCGCTCGCCAAGTCCAACCGCACCATGGCCGCGGGACCGGTCACCGGCGTGAGGTCCGGACGCCACCCCTGCTACGACCGGCTCGTCGTCGACCTCAAGGGAAAGCCGGCCGGCTACACCGTGAAGTACGTGACCAACGTCTACACCGAGGGGCAGGGCAAGCTGGTGCCCCTGCGGGGTGGCGCCAAGCTGCTCGTCGTCGTCAACGCCCCGGCCTACTCCCCGAACGGGTCCGCGTCGTTCACGCCGCGCAACCCCAGGGAGGTCGTCGACGTCACCGGCTACACGACGTTCCGGCAGGTCGCCTGGGCCGGCACCTTCGAGGGCTACACCTCGATGGGCCTGGGGGTCCGGGCGCGGCTGCCGTTCCGGGTCTTCCGGCTCGACGACGGCACCACGAGCCGGCTCGTCATCGACGTCGCCCACCGCTGGTGACCCCACCGGCCGACGACCAGCCGGGCGCGCGCGGAGCCTTTCCGAGCACGGCGTACCGCGCCGGGGTCCGAGGTTGGTCGTCCGCCGGTCGTCAGGCCGTGGAGGAGTTACGCCGCCGCAGGACACCGCGCCCGACCCTGAGCGCGACGACGACGAGGGCCAGCACCGCGGCGGCGACGTACCAGCGCGTGGAGGAGGTCAGCAAGGCCTGCGAGTGCGTCCACCACTGCGTGCGCACGAAGTCCCACGCGGCGTCGGCGACCGAGCGCGCCTGCTGGCCGACCGGGACTCCCCCGCCGCCTGGGCGCACGAGGTCCCAGCCGTAGGACAGGGCCCTGCCGAGGAGGGCGAACACCAGCCAGGTCAGCACGAGGCGCACGAGGCTCAGCAGCGTCGGCGCGACGCGCTGCCAGGTCGCCACGGCGAACGGCAGCGCCAGGGCGAGCGCCAGTGCCAGGCCGCGGGGCCAGGTCGCCGGCGAGAGCCCCGCGACGACCGCCAGCACGGTCGCCGCGGCGAGCGGGCCCTTGGAGCCACGCGCCCCGAGGAGGATCCCGGCGAGGGCGGCGCTGCCGAGGAGGGCCGCCAGGACGGCCTGCTCGTGCGGGTAGCGACCGGTCGGGGTGTCGACCAGCCACCCGAGCCCGCTGGCGAGGACGACGACCAGCAGCCTCGGCCACGGCGAGCGCACGACGAGGGAGACGGACGCTGCGGCCGCGGTGGCCCCCAGGAAGAGGGCGTCTCCGGCGAAGACGTCGAGGGGCAGGTGCGGCCAGGGGCGCAGGCCGAGGAACCCGACGGGCCACCACAGTGCCGCCCCGAGGAGGATGGAGACGTACGGCCAGGCGCGGCGGCGCAGCAGAGGGCGTGCAGGTGCCGCGGGCGTGGGACGGGACCGGTCCGACGTCGTCGTCGTGGTGGTGGACACGGCCTGCAGGCTAGCCGCTGGGCGAGGCCCGGGGGCCGCCGGACGCCCCCGCCGACCGCTCCCCTTGCAGACCGGACCGGTATGCGGGTTGGCTGGGAGCAGCAAGCCACCGATGTCTTCACCCCTTCCCAGGAGGAACCGTGTCCGAGAGCGGGACCACAACCCCGACCACGAGCCAGTCGACGGAGCGGGACCTGTCACCCTCGCCCGAGCTCGCGGCCCAGGCCAACGGCACGGCAGAGCTGTTCGACCAGGCCGAGGCCGACCACGAGGGTTTCTGGGCCACCCAGGCGCGCGAGCGGCTCACCTGGGCCAAGGACTTCGACAGCACGCTGGACTGGAGCGGGGCGCCGTTCGCCAAGTGGTTCGTCGGTGGTGAGCTCAACGTCGCCCACAACTGCGTGGACCGGCACGTCGAGGCAGGCAACGGCGACCGCGTCGCCATCCACTTCGAGGGCGAGGGCGGGGACACCCGCACCATCACCTACGCCGACCTGCAGAAGGACGTGGCCAGGGCGGCCAACGCGCTGGAGTCGCTCGGCGTCTCCAAGGGCGACCGGGTCGCGATCTACCTGCCGATGATCCCCGAGGCCGTCGTCGCCATGCTGGCCTGCGCCCGCATCGGCGCACCCCACTCGGTGGTCTTCGGCGGCTTCTCCGCCGACGCGCTGCGCACCCGGATCACCGACGCCGAGGCCAAGGTCGTCATCACCGCCGACGGCCAGTTCCGCCGCGGCAAGCCGGCGCCCCTCAAGCCCGCCGTCGACGCCGCCGTCACCGGTGAGAGCCCGGTACACAAGGTCGTCGTCGTCAAGCGCACCGAGGGCGAGGTCGCGTGGGACGACGACCGCGACGTCTGGTGGCACGACGTCGTCGACGGCGCCAGCGACCACCACGAGGCAGTCCCCCACGACAGCGAGCACCCGCTGTTCATCCTCTACACGTCCGGCACCACGGGGAAGCCCAAGGGCATCTTCCACACCACCGGCGGCTACCTCACCCAGGCGGCGTACACGAACTCGGTGGTGCACGACGTGCACCCGGAGAGCGACGTGTACTGGTGCACCGCCGACATCGGCTGGGTCACCGGCCACAGCTACATCGTCTACGGCCCGCTGGCCAACGGTGCGACGCAGGTGATCTACGAGGGCACCCCGGACACCCCGCACCAGGGCCGCTGGTGGGAGATCGTCGAGAAGTACAAGGTCTCGATCCTCTACACCGCGCCCACCGCGATCCGCACGTTCATGAAGTGGGGCGACGACATCCCCGCGAAGTTCGACCTGTCGTCGCTGCGCGTCCTCGGCTCGGTCGGCGAGCCCATCAACCCCGAGGCGTGGCTCTGGTACCGCAAGCACATCGGCGGCGACTCCGCCCCGATCGTCGACACGTGGTGGCAGACCGAGACCGGCGGCATCATGATCAGCCCGCTGCCCGGCGTCACGACGCTGGAGCCCGGCTCGGCCCAGCGCCCGATCCCCGGCATCAGCGCCGAGATCCTCGACGACGAGGGCCAGCCGCTGCACGACCCCGAGGCCGTCGGCTACCTGGTCCTGACCAAGCCGTGGCCCGGGATGCTGCGCGGCATCTGGGGCGACCCGGAGCGCTACCGCGAGACGTACTGGTCGCGGTTCGGCGAGAAGTACTACTTCGCCGGCGACGGGGCCAAGTACGACGAGAAGGGCAACATCTGGCTGCTCGGCCGCGTCGACGACGTCATGAACGTGTCCGGCCACCGCCTCTCGACCGCGGAGATCGAGTCGGCGCTGGTGTCGCACCCGTCGGTCGCCGAGGCCGCGGTCGTCGGCGCGACCGACGAGACGACGGGCCAGGCGGTGTGCGCGTTCGTCATCCTCCGCGGCGGAGCCGAGGACCACGGCGACGAGACGGTGCAGGAGCTGCGCAACCACGTGGCCAAGGAGATCGGCCCGATCGCCAAGCCGCGCCAGATCATGGTGGTGCCCGAGCTGCCGAAGACCCGCTCGGGCAAGATCATGCGCCGCCTGCTGCGCGACGTGGCCGAGAACCGCGAGGTCGGCGACGTCACCACGCTGGCCGACTCCTCCGTGATGAACCTCATCAAGGAGGGCATGGGCTCCGGCAAGGAGGACTGAGTCCGACCCGGTCCTGGCCCCTGCCCGCATCGATGCGGGCAGGGGCTCGCCGTGCTCGCGGCCGTCGTTCGACGAGGCACCACCACTCCAGCTGTGTCAGGGTCGAGGCACGATGTCCCGCGCCCGGCGCGGGACCCGCCGAACACGAAGGAGCACGGTTCATGTCTGCTGACGAGAAGGTCGCCAAGGAGCTCGTGGAGACCCTCAAGGACGGCCGCACGGGGTTCGCGTCCGCCGCCGAGAAGCTGCGTGACAGCGACCGCCCCGAGGTGGCCGCGACGCTGGAGCGCCTGTCGGAGCAGCGCGCCGCGTTCGCCCGCGACATCGTGGCGATGGGGCACGAGTACGGCGACGACGTCGACAAGAGCGGCACCGTCACGGCTGCCCTCCACCGCGGGTGGCTCTCGCTCAAGGACGCCCTCACCGGCGACGACGCCTCTGGCGTCCTCGGTGCCGCGGTGACCGGCGAGGACCACGCCGTCTCCGAGTACGACAAGGCCCTCGAGGACGACCTCAGTGAGGGATTCCGCTCGGTCGTCCAGCAGCAGCGCGCCGCGATCGTGGCCGCCCGCGACGAGGTCAAGGCCCTGCAGCTGACGTCCTGACCGCAGGTCGGCACGCACGGAGGTCAAGGCGCCGCAGCAGGCGTCCTGGCCTCCGTCGCTGCCGGTATGGGGGACCACTGGCCCCGGGCGATGAGCACCTCGCGCAGCAGGTCCGGGCGGTCGGTGATGATGCCGTCGACGCCGGCGTCGAGCACGCGCCGCATCGCGACCGGGTCGTCGACGGTCCACACCACGACCCGCACACCGATGCGGTGGGCTCCCTCGACGAGGCGCTCGACGAACACCGGCACGCGGCCGAGCCGCAGCGGCACGTGCGCGAACTCCGCCGTGGCGATCCGGGGCGAAGGCCTCCTGCCCGTCCGCGAGGCGGACACCAGGGCCGACAGGGAGCGCCAGCCGAGCGCCGTCCGCACGCCAGGCACCTCGCGCCGCACTGCGGCGAGGGCACCGTCCCAGGTCCCGGCGACGCACACCCGGTGCCGGAAGTCACTGCGCCGCAACACCTCCACCAGCGGCCGGATGGCAGCGCGGTCCTTGAGGTCGACGGTGAAGCTCGCGTCGGGGAAGGCCTCGAGCGCCTCCAGCAGGGTGGGGACCGGCTCGGTCCCGTGCACCCGTACGCCGCGCAGCTGGGAGAGCGTCCGGCGCCTCACCGCCCCGCGGTGGTCGGTGGCCCGGTCGAGGGTGGCGTCGTGGAAGCACACGAGGTGCCCGTCCGCGGTCAGCCGCACGTCGGTCTCGAGGTAGCGGAACCCCAGAGCCGTGGCGAGGCCGAAGGCTGCGAGCGTGTTCTCCGCGGCGAGGGCGGCCCCACCGCGGTGGGCGAGGGCGAGGGGCGTGGGACCGGAGCCGTAGGCCATGCGCCCAGCGTGCCGCCCTTGCGCGGTCCTCGGGCGCGGAAAGCCCTGCGCGCCACCAGTGTTCACCGTAGGGGAGGCCAACGTTCGCCTCCCTCGCTGGGAACTTCCACCGAGGGAGGGGTCAGGCGGCCCCGCCGGTTCCTCGCACCTGGGCCGCGATGGCCTCGGCGGCGCGGTGCAGCGGGCCCGTCGCCCGGGCCACGAACTCGTCGGTCACGCGGGTCACGGGTCCGGACAGCGACAGGGCGAGGCGTTGCGGGGTGTCGGGCACCGCGACGGCCACGCACCGTACGCCGACCTCCTGCTCGCCCTCGTCGAGGGCGTAGCCACGCCGCCGGGTGCGCTCGAGCTCGGCCGCGAACTCCTCCGGCGTGGTGATCGTGTGCTCGGTGCGAGCCGGCATCCCGGTGCGCGCCAGCAGGGACCGCACCTGGTCGGGGTCCATGTCGGCCATGATCGCCTTGCCCACCCCGGTGGAGTGCGGCAGGACGCGGCGGCCGACCTCGGTGAACATGCGCATGGAGTTGCGCGAGGCCATGACCTGCCCGACGTAGACGACCTGGTCGCCGTCGAGCATGGCGAGGTTGACCGACTCCCCGAGCTCGTGGGCCAGCTGCTCCATGTGGGGCCGCGCCCAGCGCCCGACCATGCGCGACGTCGTCTCGCCGAGGCGGATCAGCCGCGGGCCGAGGGAGTACTGGCGTGACGCCTCCTGCCGCACGTAGCCGAGGTCGACGAGCGTGCGCACGAGGCGGTGGATGGTGGGCAGGGGCAGCTGCGCGTCGTTCGCGAGCTGGGAGAGGCTGATGACGCCCCCGGCGTCGGCCATGGTCTCGAGGATCGCGAAGGCACGCTCGAGCGACTGCACCCCGCCGGTCTTGGCCGGGGCGTCCAGGACCGGGCCGTCGTTGCTCATATATCTCTCCCCACCCGGCGAATGAGAAGAAGATTCCGTATCATGGAACTATCCTAGTGCACCGACCCCGACAGTGAGGATGAGCCACCGATGTCCGCCATCACCGTGACCGGAGGCCCGGTCGAGCGCAGCGACGAGATCCTGACCCCCGACGCCCTCGACTTCCTCGCCGAGCTGCAAACCCGGTTCGGGCCACGGCGTGACGAGCTGCTCGCCGCCCGCCGGACCCGACGGGAGCAGGTGTCCCGGACCGGTCGTCTCGACTTCCTCGAGGAGACCCGCGAGGTGCGCGAGGGCGACTGGAAGGTCGCCGAGGCCCCGGCCGACTTCGGCGACCGCCGCGTCGAGATCACCGGCCCCACCGAGCGCAAGATGGCGATCAACGCGCTCAACTCCGGCGCGAAGGTGTGGCTCGCCGATCTCGAGGACGCCAACACCCCCCACTGGGCCAACGTCGTCGGCGGCCAGGCCAACCTCAAGGACGCGGTCCGCCGCACCATCGCCTTCACCTCCCCGGAGGGCAAGCAGTACGCCCTCAAGGACCCGTCCTCGACGCCGGTGATCGTGCCCCGGCCGCGCGGGTGGCACCTCGACGAGCAGCACCTCCAGCTCGACGGCAAGCCGCTCGTCGGGGCGTTCGTCGACTTCGGTCTCTACTTCTTCCACAACGCCACCGAGCTGCTCGAGCGCGGCAGCGGCCCCTACTTCTACCTCCCGAAGATGGAGTCCCACCTCGAGGCCCGGCTCTGGAACGACGTCTTCACCTTCGCCCAGGAGCACGTCGGCGTGCCATACGGGTCGATCCGCGCCACCGTCCTCATCGAGACGATCCCGGCCGCGTTCGAGATGGACGAGATCCTCTACGAGCTGCGCGACCACGCCGCCGGCCTCAACGCCGGCCGCTGGGACTACCTGTTCTCGATCATCAAGTACTTCCGTGACGCCGGCCCGGAGTTCACCCTCCCCGACCGCAACGCCGTGACCATGACCGCGCCGATGATGAAGGCCTACAGCGACCTGCTCGTGAAGACCTGCCACCGCCGTGGCGCGTTCGCGATCGGCGGGATGGCCGCATTCATCCCGAGCAAGGACCCTGAGGTCAACGAGCAGGCGTTCGCCAAGGTCCGCGCCGACAAGGAGCGCGAGGCGGGTGCCGGGTTCGACGGGTCGTGGGTGGCCCACCCCGGCATGGTCGAGCTCTGCAAGGAGGTCTTCACCGAGGTGCTCGGCGACTCTCCCAACCAGCTGTCCAAGCAGCGCAACGACGTGTCCGTCTCCGCCGACGACCTGCTCGACGCCGGCAGCACCCCGGGCGACCGCACGGAGCAGGGCCTGCGCGGCAACATCACCGTCGGCATCGCCTACCTGCAGTCGTGGCTGCGTGGCAACGGCGCGGTCGGCATCCACAACCTGATGGAGGACGCCGCGACCGCCGAGATCTCGCGCTCCCAGATCTGGCAGTGGCTCAACAACGAGGTCACCCTCACCTCCGGCGAGAAGGTCACCCGCGAGCTCGTCGACCGCCTCGTCGAGGAGGAGTACGCCGCGCTGCGCGAGTCCGTGGGCGCGGAGGCGTTCGCGCAGGGTGAGTGGGAGGCCGCGCGCCGGCTGTTCGTCGAGTGCGCGATCGACCCCGACTTCCCCGACTTCCTCACGCTGCCTGCGTATGCCGAGGTGCTGGAGCTCGAGAAGGCCTGACCCTGATCTGCTGCCCCACACGACGACGCCCGCCCCGACGCCGGGGCGGGCGTCGTCGTCAGCGGGTGGCGGGGCGGCGGAACCGTCCGGCAGCGACCTGGTCGCCGCCGACCCACACACCCTCGATGTCGGTGGTCGTGCCGAGGGCGAAGACCTTGGCGAGGGCGTCCAGCGTGGAGCGGGCGTTGCCGAGGCCGACGTCCAGCGGGTTGCCGGCTTGGGGCAGCACCCACACGGCGTCGAACTGCTTGCCCACCGACAGGTCGCCGACGGTGTCAGCGAGGCCCAGGGCGTCAGCACCCGACGCCGTCGCCAGCCACAACAGGTGGGCCGACGTCAGCGGCACACCCTCGGCTCCGAGGAGCTGCTGCATGAAGTACGCCTGCAGCCCCTCCTTGAGCAGCGAGAACCCAGTGCCCGCACCGACATCCGAGCCCAGGGCCACCCGGACACCGTGCTCGAGGTGGCGGCGCAGCGGGAACAGGCCGCTGCCGAGGGCAGAGTTGCTGGTCGGGCAGTGCGCCACCGAGGCACCCTGGCTGGCGAGCAGCGCGAGCTCCTCGTCCACCGGGTGGACGTTGTGCGCCAGCACGGAGTTGCGGTCGACGAGTCCATGGTTGGCGTAGGTGTGGACGTAGTTCGTGCCGCCGAACAGCCGCCGTACCTCGGCGACCTCGAAGAGGTTCTCGTTGACGTGCGAGGTGAACCACGAGCCCTGCACCTCCTTGAACGTCGCAGCGCACGACTCGAGCATCGCGTCGCTGGCGGAGAAGGAGAATCGAGGCGTCACGGCATACCGCAGGCGTCCCCGGCCGTGCCAGCGCTCGGCGAGGCCGCGCGCCTCCTCGTAGGCCCGGTCGGGGGTCGACAGGAGCTCCGGGCGCAGGCTGCGGTCCGAGACGACGAGCCCCGTGGTGACGCGCAGCCCGGCGAGGTCGGCGGCCGCGAACATCGCGTCGACGGCCGTGGCGAAGTGCGACCCGAACACCAGGGCGCTCGTGGTGCCCGCGTCGACGAGGCCGGTGACAAAGTCGCGGGCCACGCCCTTGGCGTAGGCGACGTCGGCGAGCCGGGCCTCCTCGGGGAGGGCGCACTGGTCGAGCCAGTCGAGCAGCGGCATGCCGAGGCCGCCGATGACGCGCACCTGCGGGTAGTGCACGTGGGTGTCGACGAAGCCCGGCAGCAGCATGCCGCCGGGCAGCTCGATGACCGTCTCCTCGGGATGGTCTGCGCGCACGGCTGCAAACGGGCCCCGGGCCCGGATGACCCCTGACTCGTCGACGACGATGCCGCCGTCCTCCTCGGCGCGCAGGCCGGCGCCGGTGAACGGGTCGACCGGCGTGTCGACGATGCGGGCGCGGTAGAGGGTCACGTCGTCACGCCCTCTCGGGCGGCAGGGGCGCTCGCGCGCTCCGCCTCGAGGACACGCACGAGGTCTGCGGCCACGCTGACCGCGATGGTCGCCGGCGCCTTGCCGGCGAGTCCGGGCAGGCCTATCGGGGTGGTGATCCGCTCCAGGTCGGCCGGCGAGTGGCCCTCTGCCGCAAGACGCTGCCGGAAGCGGCTCCATTTCGCCGACGACCCGATGAGGCCGATGGAGGCAAGGTGGCCGCAGCGCAGGGCCGTGTCGCACAGCGCTGCGTCCTCGGCGTGGTCGTGGGTCATGACGAGCACGTGGGTGCCTCGCGGCACCTGCCCGAGGACCAGCTCGGGCACCGGCGCGTGGTGCACGTGGACCCGCGCGACGGCGTCGTCGAGGACGGCGAGGCGGGATGCGGTGACCTGGTCGGCGCGGGAGTCGACGAGGTGCAGCTCGAGGTCGTGCCGGGCGAGGATCCGCGCCAGCTCGAGGCCGACGTGACCCATCCCGAAGACGGCCACGGAGGGAGCGACGGCCAGGGGTTCGAGCAGGACGACCACCTCACCGCCGCAGCACTGCTGGCCGTGCTCGACCGGGGCGCGCTCGTTGAGGGCGAGCTCGAGCTGCTGGGGCGTGCGGACCCCGTCCGCGAGCATCGCGCGGGCCCTCGCCACGGCAGTCGCCTCGAGGTTGCCGCCGCCGATGCTGTCCCACGCGTCGTCGACGGTGACGACCATCTTGGCCCCGGCCTCGCGAGGAGCGTGGCCGCGGACGGACACGAGGGTGACCAGCACGCCGGCGCGGCGCTCACCCCGTAACCGCTCGACGGCTGCGAGCCAGTGCACCTCAGGACCCCGATCGGCCGGCGGGCTCGGCGACCCGCTCGGAGTGCGGGTGCAGCCGCGGCGCCCCGTCGCCGGGCTGGTCCGGCACGTCACCGGGTGCGCCTTGCCGCATCGGGGTCATGTGCGGCGGCTCGGCACCGCCGCGCGCCTCCTCGACGGCCCAGAAGACGGCCTCGGGGGTGGCCGGTGAGGCCAGGTCGATACTCGTCCCGGCCGGCCCGAAGGCGGCCGCGGCCTGGCGCAGCGCCTCACGGACCGAGAACGCCAGCATCAGCGGAGGCTCGCCGACAGCCTTGGAGCCGTAGACCGCCCCGTCCTCGTGCGCCCGGTCGAGCAGGGCCACGTTGAAGACCTCGGGCATCTCCGAGAAGCTCGGCAGCTTGTAGGTGCTCGCAGCCTGGGTCGACAGCCGGCCCCGCGTCGGCCGGTCCGACTCGTCCCAGCGCAGGTCCTCCAGCGTCAGCCACCCCGCACCCTGCACGAACCCGCCCTCGACCTGGCCGATGTCGACCAGCGGCGACAGGCTGTCGCCGACGTCGTGGACGATGTCGACGCGTCGCAGCCGGTAGGCGCCGGTGAACCCGTCGACCTCGACCTCGGCCGCAGCCGCGCCGTACGCGAAGTACTTGAACGGCGAGCCGTGCATCACCGAGGAGTCCCAGTGCAGCCCCTCGGTGCGGTAGAAGCCCGCAGCCCACAGCTGGATCCGCTGGAAGTAGGCCTTGTTCACGAGCTCGGACCACGAGAGCCCCGCGTTGGCCGGGTCCTCGCGCAACGGGCGCAGCCGCTCGAGGATCTGCTCGCAGGCGTCCTTGACGGCACCGCCGTTGAGGTCGGCGCCCGAGCTCGCCGCCGTGGCCGACGTGTTGGGCACCTTGTCGGTGCGCGTCGGCGCGAGCCGCACCATCGACAGCGGGACGCCGAGGGCGGTGGCCGCCACCTGGAGCATCTTGGTGTGCAGCCCCTGACCCATCTCGGTGCCACCGTGGGTGATGAGCACCGAGCCGTCCTTGTAGACGTGGACCAGCGCGCCCGCCTGGTTGAAGGCGGTGAAGTTGAAGGAGATCCCGAACTTCACGGGCGTGATGGCCAGCCCGCGCTTGGAGTCCTCGTGCGCGTCGTTGTACTCCGCCACCTCGCGCCACCGCGCGGCCAGGTCGCCGGTCTCGACGACCTGGTCCCAGCACCACCCGGCCCGCTCGGGCTGCCGGACCGGCTGGCCGTACGGCGTGTCCTGCCCGTCGCGGTAGAAGTTGCGACGGCGCAGGTCGGCGGCGTCCATGCCGAGCAGCGGCGCACACCGGCCCAGGATGTCCTCCGTGACGAGCATGCCCTGGGGACCGCCGAACCCGCGGAAGGCCGTCTGCGAGGTCTTGTGCGTCCTGGCGATCCGGCCGTTCACGCGGACGTTGGGGATCCAGTAGGCGTTGTCGATGTGGCAGAGCGCGCGCGCCAGCACCGGCTCGGAGAGGTCGAGGCTCCAGCCGCCGTCACTGGTCAGCGTGGCGTCGAGGGCCTGCAGCATCCCGGTGTCGTCGAAGGCGACCCGCCACTGCGCGTGGAACCCGTGGCGCTTGCCCGACATCGTCATGTCCTGCGCCCGCGAGAGGCGAAGGCGCACCGGGCGACCGGTGAGGGTCGCACCCAGGGCCGCGATCGCGGCATACCCGTGGGGCTGCATCTCCTTGCCCCCGAAGCCGCCGCCCATGCGCAGGCACTGCACGGTGACGGCGTGGCTCGGCAGGCCGAGGACGTGCGCGACGATGTCCTGGGTCTCGGTCGGGTGCTGGGTGCTGCACTGCACGAAGACCTGGCCGTTCTCGTCGACCTGGGCCAGCGAGGAGTGCGTCTCGAGGTAGAAGTGCTCCTGGCCGGCGAACTCGAACTCGCCGCTGAAGACGTGCGGCGCCTCCTCGAACGCCGCGTCAACCTGACCCCGCTCCATGGTGGGCTGGCCGCCCTGGAAGCTCTGCGCCGCAATGGCTTCCGTCACCGTGACAAGGGACGGCAGCGGCTCGTAGTCGACCTCGACCGCCAGCGAACCGAGTCGCGCTGCCTCGAGCGTCTCGCCCAGCACCCAGCAGACGGAGTGCCCGTAGAACATGACCTCGGAGGGGAACAGCGGCTCGTCGTGCTTGACCCCGGCGTCGTTGACCCCGGGCACGTCGTCGGCCGTGAGGACACGCACCACGCCGGGGACTGCGAGCGCAGGGGTCACGTCGAGCCGGGTGACGCGCGCGTGGGCGTGGGGCGCCTGGACCGGGTGGGCGTGCAGCGCGCCGGGCGTGCGGCCCACGAGGTCGTCGGTGTAGAGCGCTTGGCCGGTGACGTGCAGGGCGGCCGCCTCGTGCGGGATCGACTCCCCCACCACGGGGTTCGCCGGTCGGTCCGAGAGCGAGCTCATGCTCCCACCTCCTGCGGGGTCGCGGTGTCGGCGTGCAGCTTGAGCAGGGCGGTGCCGAGCGTCGCCGCCCGGTAGGCCGCGCTGGCCCGGTGGTCGTCCATGGGTGTGCCCTCGGTGCGCATCACCGCAGCGGCGGCACGGGCGGTCTCACGGGTCCACGGACGGCCCTCGAGCGCGCCCTCGGTGGCGAGCGCGCGGATCGGTGTCGCAGCGACGCCGCCGAGCCCGATGCGGGCCTTGGCCACCACGCCGTCGACCACGTCGAGGGCAAACCCGACTGCCACGCTGGAGATGTCGTCGAACCGGCGCTTGGCGATCTTGTGGAACGCCGTGGTCCCACTGAGCGGCAAGGGGACCCGCACGGCGCGGATCAGCTCCCCGGGCTCGCGGACGCTCTGGCGGTAGCCGGTGAAGTAGTCGGCGAGCGGCACGATCCGCTCCCCACCGGAGGAGGCCAGCACGACGTCGGCCTCGAGGGCGAGCAGGGCCGGCGGGGTGTCGCCGATGGGCGAGCCCGTGCCGAGGTTGCCGCCGATCGTGGCGCCGTTGCGGATGAGCCGCGAGGCGAACTGCGGGAAGAGCCGGTCCAGCAACGGGATCCGTCCCGCCAGGCCGCGCTCGACCTCCGACAGGCTGAGGGCCGCGCCGATCTCGACGACGTCGTCGCCGAGCTCCAGCGTGCGGAGCTCCGGCAGGCGGTCGATGCCGATCGCGAACTCGGCCCGTGAGCCGCGCAGGTTGGTCTCGACGCCCCAGTCGGTCGAGCCGGCGACGAGGACGGCGTCGGGGTGCTCGGCCAGCAGGGCCAGGGCCTCGGCGAGGTCACCCGGACGGGCGTAGGTGCCACTGGCCCCGGTGAGGCGGGTGGCCGCCGCGGCCGGGGCCGGCTCGCGCACGCGGGCGGCGAACGGGTCGCCCTCCTCGGGGCTGCCAAGGGCGTAGGCGGCGTCGCGGATGGGGCGGTACCCGGTACAGCGGCACAGGTTGCCCGACAGGGCGTGCAGGTCGAACCCGTTGGGACCGCACTCGTGGGCGTCGTGGCCACCGTCGTGGCCGGAACCCTCGGCTGGTGGGCGGTCACCGTTCCGGGACGCGGCCGGGACGGGGTTGCGGTCGGGGTTGCGGCCGGGGCTGCGGTCGGGGCGGTAGAACTCGGCCGCCATGCTGCAGACGAACCCGGGTGTGCAGTAACCGCACTGGGACCCGCCACGGACTGCCATCTCACGCTGCACCGGGTGCAGCGCCTCAGGCGTGCCGAGGCCCTCCGCGGTGACGACCTCCTGGCCGTCGAGGGCAGCGGCCGGGACCAGGCAGGCGTTGACCGCGGTCCAGCGGGTGCCGCCGTCGCCGTCGGGCCGGGCGACCATGACGGAGCAGGCACCGCACTCGCCCTCGGCGCAACCCTCCTTCGCGCCGGTCAGCCCCTGGTCGCGGAGCCAGTCCAGGGCGTTGGTCGCCGGGTCGGTGCCCACCAGGGAGCAGGGCGCCCCGTTGACCGTGACCCGGAGTTCAACCCGGTGTCCGCCGCCGTCGTGTCCGTCGTTCGCAGCCATCGCGCGCTCCCGTCCCCCGTCGTTGGGGTCCATCATCCACCAGCCCGTGCGGGCGGGTGCATGGTTGCGGTGCGTGGGGCGGGCCGTCGGTTATCCATGCAGAACAACGGTCGCCGGAGGTTCCGACGACGGTAACGCTCAACAAACTGTTGAATCAAGGGTTTGGGGAGCGGGATCTCGTCCCATGGGATCCCGCTCCCGCACCGGCCGCTGCCGGCGGCCGGTTCCACCCGGTCAGAGCAGTTGCCGGCTCAGCACCGCGTGTCGGTTGACGTCCTTGTACAGCAGGTAGCGGAACCGTCCGGGACCTCCTGCATAGCAGGCCTGCGGGCAGAACGCCCGCAGCCACATGAAGTCGCCCTCCTGCACCTCGACCCAGTCGTTGTTGAGCAGGTAGACGGCCTTGCCCTCGAGGACGTAGAGCCCGTGCTCCATGACGTGGGTCTCGGGGAACGGGATCGCGCCACCGGGCTCGAAGTTGACGATGTTGACGTGCATGTCGTGGCGAACGTCCATCGGGTCGACGAACCGCTGCGTCGTCCAGGCGCCGTCGGTGTCGGGCATCTCGCCGCCCACGACGTCCGCCTCGTTGGTCACGAACGCCTCGGGCACCTCGATGCCGTCGACCCGCTGGTAGGCCTTGCGCACCCAGTGGAAGGTCGCCGCCGCGTCGCCGGTGTTGTGCAGGGTCCAGCGCTGGCCGGGAGGCAGGAACGCGTAGCCGCCGGGCGCCAGCTCGTGGGTGTCGTCGTCGAGGGTCAGCGTCAGCGTCCCGCCGACGACGAAGAGCACGCCCTCGGCGCCCGGGTCGAGCTCGGGGCGGTCGGAGCCACCGCCCGGCTGCACCTCGACGATGTACTGGGAGAACGTCTCCGCGAACCCGGACAGCGGCCGCGCGATGACCCACAACCGGGTCTGCTCCCAGAAGGGCAGCTGGCTGGTGACGATGTCCGTCATCGTCCCGCGCGGCAGGACGGCATACGCCTCGGTGAAGACCGCACGGTCGGTGGTGAGCTGCGTCTGCGGCGGCAGGCCCCCCGTGGGCACGTGGTAGCGGGGCGGGGTGGCGGTCATGGCTGTCCTCTCCTCAGGAGCTGCCCCCGGGGGGCGGCGCCGGTGTCGACGGGGGTGCCGTGCAGCCAGGTCTGGCGCACGACCCCGGTGAGCTCGCGGCCGGCGTACGCCGACACGGGGTTCTTGTGGTGCAGGGCGGTGACGTCGACGGTGAACCGCTCGTCGGGCGCGAAGACGACGAGGTCGGCGGTGGCACCCACCTCGATGCGGCCGCGGTCGTGCAGGCCCACCTGGTCGGCGGTGTTGCGGCCCATCCAGCGCACGACGTCGACGAGGTCGTGTCCGCGCTCGCGCGCCTCGGACCAGATCGCCGGCAGCCCGAGCTGGAGGCCGGCGATGCCACCCCACGCCTGGGCGAAGTCGCCCACGTCGAGCAGCTTGAGGTCGGCCGTGCTCGGCGAGTGGTCGGACACGATGGTCGCGATGGTCCCGTCGGCCAGTCCCTGCCACAGCCGGTCGCGGTTCTCGTGCTCGCGGATCGGCGGGCAGCACTTGAACTGGGTGGCGCCGTCGGGGATGCCCTCGGCCTCCAGCGTGAGGTAGTGCGGGCAGGTCTCGACGGAAAGCGACAGGCCCTCTGCGCGGGCGTCGGCCAGCATCGGCAGGGCGTCGGCGTCCGACAGGTGCAGGATGTGCGCCCGCCCACCGGTGTCGCGCACGGCGTCGACGACGGTGCGGATGGCCCGCTCCTCGGCCTCGCGCGGCCGGGAGCCGAGGAAGTCGGCATACGCCCGGCCGCCCTGCGACACCGAGGCGTCGATGGTCTCGGCGTCCTCGGCGTGGACGATGAGCAGCCCGTCGAAGGACGCGATCTCGGCGAGGGCCGCACGCATCTCGGGGGTCGTGAGGTGGGGGAACTCGTCGACCCCGGAATGGAGCAGGAAGCACTTGAAGCCGAAGACGCCCGCCTCGTGCAGCGGTCGCAGGTCCTCGACGTTGCCCGGTATGGCGCCGCCCCAGAACCCCACGTCGACCCAGGCCTGGTCGCGCGCCACCTCCTGCTTGGTGCGCAGCGCCTCGACCGTCGTGGTGGGCGGGATGCTGTTGAGCGGCATGTCGACGATGGTCGTGACGCCGCCGGCCGCTGCGGCCCGGGTGGCGCTGGCGAAGCCCTCCCAGTCGGTGCGTCCCGGCTCGTTGACGTGCACGTGGGTGTCGACCAGGCCGGGCAGCAGCACCTCGTCCGGGGCGAGCTCCACGACGCGGGTGCCGTTGGCGACCTCGGCGTCGAACGCCTCCACCGCCACGACCCTGCCGTGCGACGCCACGACCGTCGCCGCCACCTCGCGGTCGCCCACGACCGCCCGCCGGGCCCGGAACGCCACCTGCTCGGTCACGCGGCTCCTCTCGCTCGACCGCTCCGGGGTCCCCGGTGCGCGGCTGCCTGCCATGTGACTGCCTGTCACGTCGCTGCCTGTCATGTAACCAGTACCGGTCATCCTGCCGCTGCCTCCTCGTCGAGGGCCACGGGGGCATCCGGGTCGACGACCCGGGTCCGCTGCCGTCCGAGCACACCGCCGTCGGCCTCGACCACCTGGCCATGGCGCAGGTAGGGCCGGGGCTCGGGCCTGCCCATCGCCACACCGGCGGGCGTGCCGGTGAGGACGACGTCGCCGGCCTCGAGCGTCATCAGGCCGCTGCTGTAGCAGAGCAGCTCGCCCACCCCGAAGACCATGTCCGACGTGCGGCCGTCCTGCCGCAGGTCGCCGTCGACGGTGAGCCGCAGGCGCACCGCGCCGGGTCCACCCTGGCCGAGCTCGTCGGGTGTGACCACCCACGGCCCCAGCGGGCAGAACGTGTCGGCCGACTTCCCCTTGGTCCAGGTGCCGCCGCGCTCGAGCTGCAGGGCCCGGTCGGAGACGTCCTGCGCGAGCACGTAGCCGGCCACGGCGCTCAGCGCGGCGCGGGGGTCCGTGACCCCACGCAGAGTCCGCCCGAGCACCACGCCGAGCTCGACCTCGTAGTCGGTGGTGGTCGAGCCGGGCAGCATGACCACGTCGTCGGTCGGCCCGCTCACCGAGGTCGGCGCCTTGAGGAAGACCACCGGCTCGGTCGGCAGCGACATCCCCGCCTCGGCCGCGTGGTCGCGGTAGTTGAGCCCGATGCCGACGACCTTGCCCGGACGGGTGATCGGCGCCCCGAACCGGCACTTCTCCGCCGCGCCGACGGGTCCGGCCAGGACCGGGAGCGTGGACGGGTCCACGCTGCCCAGCGACCCCAGGAAGGCTGCATCGATCTCGTCGGTCAGGGGTCTGAGGTCGAACAACGTCCCGTCTGCGGCGACCACGGCGGGCCGCTCCGCGCCGGCGGCGCCGACGCGCGCGATCCTCACGACGCACCACCGAGGTGCTCGCGGGCGATGCGCGCGCCGATCCGTTCGAGGAGGGGTCCCGGCCGCTCGAACGCCTCGCGCTCGTCGGCGGCCTCGGTCAGGAGCGGGTATGCGGCCGCGATGCCTGCCGCGCGCAGCCTCGCCTCGTCGAGGGTCACCCGCCCCGCGACCGCGACCACCGGCACACCCTTGTCGCGAGCCATGGCGGCCACCGCCGTGGGGGCCTTCCCGTGCAGGCTCTGCTCGTCGAGCGAGCCCTCGCCGGTGACCACGAGGTCGGTCGCACCCACGGCGTCGGCGAGGCCCGTCAGCTCGGCCACCAGCTCGGCGCCGGCCTGCATCCGGGCGCCCAGCACGGCCAGCAGGGCGAAGCCCACCCCACCCGCCGCCCCCGCGCCGGGCTGGTCGCGCAGGTCACGGCCGGTCCGCTCGGCCACCACGTCGGCCCAGGCCGACAGGGCCAGGTCGAGGGCGCGGACGTCCTCAGGGCCGGCGCCCTTCTGTGGGCCGTAGACGGCCGCAGCGCCGTGCGGGCCCGTCAGCGGGTTGTCGACGTCGCAGGCGACGACCAGCTCTGCGTCAGCGAGCCCGGGGTGGAGCTCGGAGAGGTCGAGGGAGACCGCCTCGACCAGCGCGGCACCACCCGGGTGCAGGGCACGGCCACGCGGCCCGCTGATGCGCGCCCCGAGGCCCTCGAGCAGCCCCGCGCCCCCGTCGGTGCTGGCACTCCCACCGATCCCGACGACGATGCGGCGGCAGCCTGCGTCCAGGGCCGCGGCCACGAGCTCGCCGGTGCCACGGCTCGTCGCAGCGAGCGGGGCCAGCTGCCCCTCGCCGAGCCGGGCCAGCCCCGACACCTCGGCGAGCTCGACGACGGCCTCGTCCCCGCGGCGCCCGTAGGCGGCCCAGCACGGCATACCGGTCGGGCCGGTCGCGCGCACGGGCACCCGCTCGAACCCTGCCGCCTCGGCCGCGGCCAGCGTCCCGTCGCCCCCGTCGGCGACGGGGACGACGGACACCTCGAGCCCCGGGACGACCGAGCGGAGCCCGACCTCGAGGTGGGTCGCCACCTCGGCCGCGGTGAGCGTGCCCTTGAACTTGTCGGGGGCGAGCAGGACGCGGGGCACGGACGACCTCAGTCCAGGTTGGCGAACAGCGCGGTCGGGGCGTGGTCACCGTGCTCGGCCAACTCCTCGAACTCGGTGACGTTCGCGATCGAGGTGCCCATGGAGACGTTGGTGACCCGCTCGAGGATGACCTCGACGACGACGGGCACGCGGTACTCGTGCGCCATCACCTGCGCCTTCTCGAGCGCGGGCAGGATCTCGTCGGGGTCGGTGACGCGGATCGCCTTGCAGCCCAGTCCCTCGACGACCTTGACGTGGTCGACGCCATAGCCACCGACCTCGGGGCTGTTGAGGTTGTCGAAGGACAGCTGCACGCAGTAGTCCATGTCGAAGCCGCGCTGGCTCTGCCGGATGAGGCCGAGGTAGGCGTTGTTCACCAGGACGTGGACGTAGGGGACGTTGAACTGCGCCCCGACCGCCAGCTCCTCCATCATGAACTGGAAGTCGTAGTCGCCCGACAGGGCGACGACGGTCTCGTCCGGGCGGGCGGTGGCGACGCCGATCGCCGCCGGCACCGTCCAGCCGAGCGGGCCGGCCTGGCCGGCGTTGATCCAGTGCCGGTCCTTGTAGACGTGGAGCAGCTGTGCGGCCTGGATCTGGGACAGGCCGATGGTCGAGACGTAGCGGACGTCGCGGCTGAACGCGCGGTTCATCTCCTGGTAGACGCGCTGCGGCTTGATCGGCGTGACGTCGAAGCTGGTGCGCCGCAACAGGGTCCGCTTGCGGTCCTGGCAGGCCTGCGCCCAGGTCGACCGGTCCTTCAGCCGCCCGGCGTCCTTGCGCTCACGGGCCGCGGCCACGAACAGCTCCAGGGCAGCCTTGGCGTCGGAGACGATGCCGTAGTCCGGGGCGAAGACGCGGCCGATCTGGGTCGGCTCGATGTCGACGTGGACGAAGGTGCGCCCGGCCGTGTAGGTCTCGAGGTCGCCGGTGTGGCGGTTGGCCCAGCGGTTGCCGATGCCGAGGACGACATCTGCCTCGAGCATGGTCGCGTTGCCGTAGCGGTGGCTCGTCTGCAGGCCGACCATGCCGGCATTGAGCCGGTGGTCGTCCGGGATGGCGCCCCAGCCCATGAGGGTCGGGACCACCGGGACGCCGGTCAGCTCGGCGAGCTCGACCAGCAGGTCGGCCGCGTCCGCGTTGATGACCCCGCCGCCGGCGACGATGAGCGGCTTGTCCCCCGCCTCGAGCAGGTCGAGCGCCTTCTCGACCTGCGCCCGGGTCGCGGCCGGCTTGTAGACCGGTAGCGGCTCGTAGGTCTCGACGTCGAACTCGATCTCGGCCATCTGCACGTCGATCGGCAGGTCGATGAGCACCGGGCCCGGGCGACCTGACCGCATGAGGTGGAACGCCTGCTGGAACGTCCCCGGCACCTGGGCCGGCTCGAGCACCGTGACCGCCATCTTGGTGAGCGGCTTCGCGATCGAGGCGATGTCGACCGCCTGGAAGTCCTCCTTGTGCAGCTTGGCCACCGGCGCCTGCCCGGTGATGCACAGGATCGGGATCGAGTCGGCGCTGGCCGAGTAGAGCCCGGTGATCATGTCGGTGCCGGCCGGGCCGGAGGTGCCGACGCAGACGCCGATGTTGCCCGCCTTGGCGCGGGTGTAGCCCTCCGCCATGTGCGAGGCGCCCTCGACGTGCCGGGCCAGCGTGTGGTGCAGGCCGCCGCCCGTCTTCATCGCCTTGTAGAAGGGGTTGATCGCGGCCCCGGGCAGGCCGAAGAGGTGGGTCACCCCTTCCTTCTTGAGGATCTCGACGGCCGCCTGGGCCGCGGTCATACGTGCCATGGGACTGCTCCTGGTTCGTGACGCTCCCCCGGGTCGAGGTATTCAGCTACTGGATTCCGGTAGGGGAATACCTCGAACGAGGAGAAGCTGGGAAGGACGGATGAGTCAGGCGAGACGCCCGGAGAGCCGCTCGACGCCGCGCAGCAGCGCGGAGTGGTCGAGGCCGCCGTCGCCGTTGGCGCGGGCGGAGGCCATCAGCTGCGCCACGAGGGCGCCGAGGGGTACGACGACACCGGCCTCGCGCGCCGCCGACGTCACGATGCCCATGTCCTTGTGGTGCAGGTCGATCCGGAAGCCCGGCGTGAAGTCGTGCTTGGCCATGTTGCCCCGCTTCTGGTCGAGCACCTTCGAGCCGGCGAGGCCGCCACCGAGGACGTCGAGCGCCGCCTCGAGGTCGACGTCGTAGGCGTCGAGGAACGTCACTGCCTCGGCGAGGGCCTGGATGTTGGCGGCGACGATGAGCTGGTTGGCGGCCTTGACCGTCTGACCGGCGCCGTTGCCGCCCACGTGGACGACCGTCTTGCCGACGACGTCGAACAGCGGCTTGGCCTCCTCGAAGTCGGCGCCGTCGCCCCCGACCATGATCGACAGGGCGGCGTTCTTCGCCCCGGCCTCGCCACCGGAGACCGGCGCGTCGAGGAGGCGGAAACCCTTGTCCCTGGCCGTCTTGGCGAGCTCGGCCGTGACGTCGGGGCGGATGCTGGAGAAGTCGATGACGAGCGTCCCGGGCCTGGCGTGGTCGAAGACGCCGCCCTCCCCGGTGAGGACGTCCTGGACGTCGGGGCTGTCGGGCACCATGACGGCGACGACGTCGACGTCCTTGACCGCCTCGGCGATGTCGGCAGCCGCGCGGCCACCGGCCTCGACCAGGGGCTTGGTCTTGTCGGGGTGCAGGTTGTAGCCGACGACGTCGTGGCCGGCCTGCTGCAGGTGGACGGCCATGGGGCTGCCCATGATGCCGAGTCCGATGAAGGCGATGCTGGTCATGTCGTTCTCCTCGAAGGGTTCTCGTCGTCAGTTCTGGTCGTCAGCTCGCGCGGCGGCGCTCGCGCGGGAGCCACGCCAGGCTCTCGGGGGTGGTCGCGGTGGTGGGCTTGTACTCCAGGCCCACCCACCCGGCATACCCGCGCTGCGCGAGGTCGCCGAGGTGGTGCTGGAGGTCGAGCTCCCCGGTGCCCGGCTCGCCGCGGCCGGGGAAGTCGGCGACCTGGACGTGCAGCGTGCGGTCGGCGTACGCCGCGATGGCGCCGTCCACGTCGTCCCCGTTGGCCGCGAGGTGGAACAGGTCGAGCAGGAAGCCCACGTTGGCCGCACCCGTGCCGCGCACGTCGTCGACGACGGCGACCGCGTCGGCGGCGGTGCGCAGCGGGTAGGGCTTGGGGCCGCTCACGGCCTCGACCAGGACGCTGGCACCGATCCGGTCGGCCGCCTTGGCGGCGGCGGCGATCGACTCACGGCCGAGCTCGTCCTGCTGCTCCGGGCTCGCGCCGTCGACCCGGTTGCCGACGAGGGCGTTGAACGCCTCGACGCCCAGCTGATCCCCGATGCCGACCGTGACGTCGACGTTGTCGCGGAACTGCTGCACGCGGTCCGGCACGGACAGCACCCCGCAGTCGGGCCCGGCCAGGTCGCCGGCGAAGAAGTTGAGCCCGACCAGGTGGACGCCGGCGTCGCGGACGGCCGTCACGAACGCGTCGACCTCGGTGTCCGACGGGACGGGCTGGTCCGGCCAGGGCCACCAGAACTCGACGGCGTCGAACCCCGCCGCCTTCGCCGCCGCCGGGCGCTGCAGCAGCGGCACCTCGGTGAACAGCAGCGAGCAGTTGGCCTCGTAGCGCAGTCCGTGGTCGGGAGTCGTCATGGTGATCAGTCCGTTCGTTTTCCGTATTGCGGAATCCTTTTTCCAACTAGTGAGAGAGTAGGAGTCGGCCGCCGACGCCGTCAACGGTCGCCGGCCCCCGTCTCACGCTGCGGCCGGATATATCCGCAGGCCGCCTCGGCGCGGCCCGGGTGTGCCCCGCGGCCGCGCCGAGGTGACGGTCAGCTCCCCCGGTAGGTGCTGTAGCCGTACGGGTTGAGCAGCACCGGCACGTGGTAGTGAGCCTCGGCGTCGGCCACGGTGAACACCACGACGACCTCGGGGTAGAAGCCGGTCGTCCCCTGCGCGGCGAAGTAGTCGCCGGAGGCGAACCGCAGCCGGTAGTCGCCCGCGTCGAGCCGCTCGGGCCCGATCGAGCCGACCCTGCCGTCGCTGTCCGTGGCCGCGGCGCCGAGGGGCTCACCTGCGGCCGTCTCGAGCCGGACCCCCACCCCCTGCGCGGGACGGCCGAGGCTGGTGTCGAGGACGTGCGTGCTGAGGGTCCCCATCAGGAGGCCACCTCCCGGAGTCGGAGCAGCGCGATCTCGCGCAGCTGGCTGACGGTCTCGTCGCGCTCGGTGGCGTCGTCGTTGCCGAGCCGCCGGTCGAGCTCGGCCAGCACCTCGGGAGCCGACCGGCCGGCGGCCCGGATGATGAACACCCGCCCGAAGCGCCGTTCGTACTGCGCATTGCCCTCGGCCAGGGCACGCGCCACCCCCGCGTCGGACCGGTCGACCCCGGACTGCTCGCGTGCGCTCGCCTCGGCGTGGTGGGCGGGCGAGGACGCCCGCTCACCGATGCGCGGGTGTCCCGCGAGCGCCTCGTCGAGCTCGCCGTCACCGAGCGAGCCCGCCGCCGCGGTGGCGGCCGACTCGAGGTCGGGCCACGCGGCATACGGGCGGCCGTCACGGACGGCGGCCACCCACCGCGGCACCGGGAGGCACCGGGTGAGCACCGCGTCCGCGTCCTGCGGCGGCAGCTCGTTGAACTCGGCCAGGGTCATGCCGATCTCCTCACTCGTGGGCGAACCGGGCGCGGGACGCGTGGATCGGGTTGGCGTCGGCGACGAGGTCGTCGAAGCGGTACCCGGCGATCTTGGCGATCTCCACGAGGGCCGCGGCGTGCTCCTGCGACTCGGAGTTCTCGAGCCGGTCCCATCCTGCCCGGACGACCTGCTCGAAGGAGTCGCGGTCGCGCACACAGGTCACCAACGGGAAGCCGAACCGGTCGCGGTAGCGGCTGGTCAGGTCGGACAGCTCGTCCTGGGCCTTCTCGTCCAGGCGCGTCAGGCCCAGGGAGGCCTGGTCGACGAGCGAGCCCTGACCCTCCATGCCCTCGGCCACGCTGTCGGCGCCGAGGTCGGGGTAGGAGTCGATGAGCTGGCGCTGCTCCTCCTCCGTGGCTGAGAACAGGGCCTCCTGGAAGGAGCGGCGCAGGTCGGTCGTGTCGCTGAACGGCCTGCTGTCGTAAGCCCGCTCGGCGGCCCAGCGCGGTCCCTGGAACAGGCCGCCGAAGGTGTCGACGAACTGCTCCCGCGACATCTGGTTGACCTCGGCGAGCCGCACCAGGCCGCTCCCCGGGGCGCCGGCGACGGCCGGACCGCGGCTGGAGCCGACGTGGTGGAACAGCAGGTTGAGCACGATGGCCGTGATCGAGCCGAGCGTGATGCCCGAGCCGAGGATGATCTGCGCCCACTCCGGCACCGCCTTGGCGACGTCGGGCTGGGCGGTGACGTACATCGCCAGGCCGACGCTGGTGGCGACGATGACGACGTTGCGGTGGTCGTGGAAGTCCACGCGCGACAGTGTCTGGAAGCCGACCACGGCGACGGTGGCGAACATGGCCAGCGCCGCGCCACCGAGCACCGGGTGCGGGATCCCGGCGACGAGCGCCCCGGCCTTCGGCACCAGGCCGATGATGATCATGATCGCGCCGGCCGCGGCGACGACCCAGCGGCTCTTGACCCGGGTCAGCCGGACGAGGCCGACGTTCTCGGCGAAGCAGGTGTAGGGGAAGGAGTTGAAGACCCCGCCGATGGTGGTCGACAGGCCGTCGGCCCGCAGCGCCCGGGCGATGTCGTCCCGGCCGATCCGCTTCTCGACGATCTCACCGGTGGCGAAGACGTCGCCGGTGGTCTCGACGGCCGTGATGAGCATGACCACGATCATCGAGATGATCGCGGCGACCGAGAACCGCGGCCAGCCGAAGTGGAACGGGGTGGTGACCCCGACCCAGCCCGAGCCGGACACCGCGCCGAAGTCCGCGTCACCGAGGGTCCAGGCGACGAGGGTGCCGACGACCAGGCCGACGAGCACCGCGACGGTCGCCATGAAGCCCTTGAAGATGCGCTGGATCGCGACGATGAGTGCCAGGGTGCCGATGGCGTACGCGAGGTTGCGCCCGCTCTCGGGGTGCAGCGTCGGACCGGCCCCACCGGCCGCGTCGGCGGCCGCCACCGGCAGCAGGGCCAGGCCGATGATGGTGATGACCGACCCCGTGACCACCGGTGGGAAGAACCGGATGAGCCGGCTGAAGTACGGCGCGATGAGGAGGGTGAACAACCCCGCCACGATGACCGCGCCGTAGATGACGAGCAGCCCGTCGGTGCCACCACCGGCCGCGAGGCCGATCGCGATCATCGGCGAGACCGCGGTGAAGGTCACGCCCTGCAGGAGGGGCAGCTTGACCCCCACCTTCCAGAAGCCGACCGACTGGATGATCGAGGCGATGCCACAGGTGAACAGGTCGGCGTTGATGAGGTGGATGAGCTCCTGGGTGCTGAGCCCGATGGAGTTCGCGAGCAGGATCGGCACGATGACCGCACCGGCGTAGAACGCCAGGACGTGCTGGAAGCCGTAGACGGCGAGCCGCGGGACGGGCAGCACCTCGTCGACGGGGTGGCGGGACGGGCGAGAGGTGGTGCGGGGTGTGTCGGTGGCTGCGCTCATGACAGGCACCTTCCTTCCGGCAGAAGGGTCGGGATGGGTTGGGGTGGAACGGGTCCTGCTCAGTGGGGCTGCCCAATAGGGCTGCTCAGTGGGGCTGCTCAGTGGGGCTGCTCAGTGGGGCTGCTCAGTGGGAGGTGCGGGCCAGGTCGTCCTTCTCGCGCTCGGCGGCGGCGAACACCGAGGCGCCGGGCCGGTTGCCGGCCTTGACCTCGTTGAAGAGCACGTTGAGGACGACGGCGACGACGGCGGTGGCGCTGATGCCCGAGTGCATGATCGTGGCGAACCAGTCCGGGAAGCCGTCCCAGAACGTCGGCGCCGCGATGGGGATGATGCCGACGGCGACCGCCACGGAGACGATCACCATGTTGAGGTTGTCGTGGTACTCCACGCGGGACAGGGTGCGGATGCCGCTCGCGGCCACGGAGCCGAAGAGCACGATGCCGGCTCCACCGAGGACGGGGTACGGGATCGCGGCGACGACCGCCCCCACGACCGGGAGCAGCCCGAGCAGGAGCAGGACCCCACCGCCGGCCGCCACGGCGTACCGGCTCTTGATGCCGGTGAGCGCGACCAGGCCGACGTTCTGGGCGAACGCGCTCGCGGGGAAGGTGCCGAACACCGGTGCCACGGTCGTCGCCGCCATGTCGGCGCGCAGGCCGTCGGCGACGCGACGGGCGTCGACCTTCGTCCCGACGATCTCGCCGATCGCGAGGATGTCGGCCGTGGTCTCGGTCATGATGACGAAGACCACGATGGTCATCGAGACGATCGCGCCCGCCTGGAACGTGGGCGAGCCGAAGTGGAACAGCTGCGGCAGCGCGACGACCTGGGCGTCACCCACCGAGGAGAAGTCCGCGCGCCCCGTGAGGGCTGCGAGGGCCGTGCCCACGACGAGGCCGATGAGGATCGACAACCGGGAGACGGCGCCCTGGAAGACCCGGCTGATCACGAGGATGACCAGGAGCGTGAGCCCGGCGAAGCCGATGTTGCCCATGGAGCCGTAGCCGGGCGCCTCGGCGTTGTTGCCCATCGCCCACTGGAAGGCCACCGGCAGCAGCGACAGCCCGATGACGGTGATGATCGTTCCCGTGACGACGGCCGGGAAGAGCCGCACCAGCTGGGCGAAGAACGAGGACGCCACGAGGCCGATGAGACCGGCCACGATGATCGAGCCGAAGACCGGGCGCAGACCGCCCTCGCTCGCGATCGCCACCATGGTCGAGACGCTGGCGAACGAGATGCCCTGGACGATGGGCAGCCGGCTCCCGAACGGACCGAGGCCCAGGGTCTGCAGCAGGGTCGCGAGACCGCTGACGAACAGGCCGGCCGTGACGAGCAGGGCCATGTCGGTGGGCTTGAGGCCGGCGGCGCCGCCGACGATGAGCGGTGGGGCGATGACCCCGCCGTACATCGTCAGGATGTGCTGGGTGCCATAGGCGAGGAGGGGGCCGGCGCCGTACCTCTGGTCCTCCGGACGCCCCTGGTGCTGGCGGCGGGCGCTGGGTGCGGACGTCGTTGTCCGCTGTCGCAGTCGCACGCCCGCCTCAGCAGAAGCCCTGGACGGTGAGCCAGGCGTCGCCGGCGTCCGACCCGCCCTCGCGCTGCACGGTGGCCTCGATGAGCCCGTAGGGGCGGTCGGCGGCGATGAACACCTCGCCGTCGTTCTCCACCCCGAACGGGCTGAGGTCGACGAGGAAGTGGTGCTTGTTGGGCGCGGAGAACTTGACCTCCGCCACCTCGGGGTGGGCCTCGAGGACCGCCGACCCCATGGCGTAGAGCGACTGCTGGAGCGCGTGGCTGTAGGTCGTCGCGAAGGTCTCGAGCAGCACGGTGCGGATGTCGTCGAACGACTTGTTCCAGTCGACGCCCTCGGTGGTCTCGTAGCGCCAGCGGGCCACGAGCGAGGTCGCCAGGATCCGGTCGTCGGCCTCCTGCAGCGTCGTGTACTCGTCCCGCAGGAAGCCCTTGAACTCCGAGCCGGTGGACTTCAGTACCACGAGGTCCCTGAGCCCGGAGACCACCCACTGGCGCGGGGTGTCGCCGCTGCGGTCCTGGGTGACGACCGTGGTGCGCACCTCGCCGCCGCGGCGGGCGAAGGCGTGGTCGTGGCCCTGGCCACCGACCTCGATGCGGTCCCACGCATACTCCTCGACCTCGACCCGGCTGGCCGTGGCGGCCGGCGTCACGTCGAGGAAGCGGGAACCCAGGGCGAGGGCGTAGTCCTCCGGGGAGGTGACGCCGTGCTGCTTGGCGAACGCGAACGCCGTGTTCTTCTGGGTGTCGGTCGGCAGCACGTTGGCCTGGTCGCCGGTCACGTGCGCCTCGCGGAAGTCGCCGCGCAGGGCGCTGGAGACGTTGAGGTCGCGGATCTCGTGGCGGGCGGTGTCGCGGTAGATGCGGACGACGCGGTTCTCCGCCTTGCCGTACTGGTTGGGTCCGAGGACGTAGGTCATGACAGGTGCTCCTCGCGGGTGCTCCGTCGGGCCACGCGGCGCGTGCCGTGGCGGTGGGTTCGGGTCCGGGCGCCCCGCGCTGCGGGGGCCGTGTGCCACGACACGAGGACCGGGTGGGTCGGGGTGTCGCGTGGCGCTCCTGGGCGCCGGGCGGTTCCTGAGTTCCGTGATACGGAAAACTATTTACGAATGATGGAACGATAGGGCGGCGGCAGGGCAGGGTCAACAGTTTGTTGAAAACGAGTTGTCGCTGTCCACCCCGTGACCACCCGTGCCAGGTGGGCTCGCGCGCCCCGAAGTCCCAGACCTCGGCTCTCCCGCGCCTGCGTTGGCCCGAAGTCCCAGACCTCGGCTCTCCCGCGCCTGCGTTGGCCCGAAGTCCCGGACTTCGGCGCTCAGCCGGCGGGTGGCTCGGCCGGTTCGCGGACGCGGTTGAGGTAGTTGTAGACGGTGAAGCGGGTCAGGCCCATCGCCTCGGCCACCGTCTCGGCGCTGCGGCGCATCTCGAAGGCACCGCGCTCCTCCAGCAGCCGCACGGCCTGCTGCTTGCCGGCGCGGGGCAGGTCGGCCAGCGGGCTGCCCAGCTCCACCTCGACCGCCGCGATGAGGCGCGCCAGGCCGTCCGAGAGGTCCGTCGGCTGGCCCACCGGCTGGGTACGCCGCCCGCCCGCCGTCGCCGGCGCCACCCCGTGCTCCGTGGGCGCGGCCAGGTCGCTCAGCGTGAGCGTCATCCGCGTGGCGCCGCCGGCCAGCGCCGCCCGCATCGCGTCGGCGACGGCGGGCACCACGGCCTCGGCCTCGCCATCGACGCTGGTACCGAGCGGGCCCAGGTCGGGCGCGAGGCCCGCCTCCCGGAGCGCGTCCGCCGCGGCGGTGACGTGGGCGGGCACGTCGTCGTCCTCGCCGTGGAACGGCTCGGTCGTGAACTCCACGCGCACCCGCATGCCGCTCACGCTACTTCTCCGCGCACCATCCTGAGGTTTGGGGGCAGGAGAGTGCGCAAAACCGCACCCTCGCGCCCCCAAAGCGCGGAGAGGGTGGGCGCACCGGGAACATTGGGGGCCAGAACGTGCGCAATACCGCACCCTCGCGCCCCCAAACCGAAGAGGGGGGAGAGGGGTCAGGCAGAGCGGCGGGCCAGGACGTCCATCCTCGCGCGGTCGATGCCGGTCAGCGCCTCGACCTCGTCGGCGTCGACCGCGCCGCAGTCCAACCCGCGCACGACGAAGTCAGCCAGCGCCCTCGCCGTCGCGGGCTCGTCCATGACGCCGGAGTCGACGCTCCCGACGTAGTTGCGCAGGCGTTCGGCGGCCGCCGGCAGGCCCTCGCGGTAGAAGGCGTAGGTCGCGGCGTAGCGGCTGGGCAGCTGGGCAGCGTGAAGGTCCCAGCCCTGGTAGTAGCCGCGTTCGAGCGACCGTCGCACCAGCCGGGCGTGGAGCGCCCAGGCCGCGTGGACCTGGTCGCGGTCGCCGACCGGCAGGACGTTGGTCGACCCGTCGGAGAGCCTGACGCCGGTGCCTGCGGCGGCGACCTGCATCACGGCCTTGGCGTGGTCGGCGGCCGGGTGCTCCATCGACTGGTAGACCGCCGCGATGCCGCACGAGGCGGAGTAGTCGTAGGTGCCGTAGTGCAAGCCGGTGCACCGTCCGGCCGAGGAGTGCACCATCCGGGCGACGAGGGCGGTGCCGTCCGGGCCGAGGATCGACTGCGGAGTCTCCACCTGGATCTCGAAACCCATTACGCCCGAATGCAGCCCGAACGCCGTCTCGAGCCGGGAGCAGGCGGTGACCATCGCCTCGACCTGGTCCACCGACGTCACCTTGGGCAACGTCACCACGAACCCGTCCGGCAGCCGTCCGTCCACCGTCACCGCCTCGACGAACCGCGCAAGGCTGCGGACGCCCCGGGCCCGGGTCGGCGCCTCGAAGCTCTTGAACCGGATGCCGTTGAAGGGGGCCGCATCCCCCGCGTCGAGGGCCGCACGCAGCGCGGCTGCAGCGGCATCGACCGCGGCGTCCTCCTCGTCGTCGGACCGCACGCCATAGCCGTCCTCGAGGTCGATGCGCAGGTCCTCGACAGGCTCGCTCGCGAGCTTGGCCCGGACGCGGGTGACCACCTCGTCGGCCAGGTCGGCAGGCAGTCCCAGCACCGCTGCGTACTCGGTCGCACTGCCCCCGTGCTCGTCGAGCGCCGCGAGCGCCTCCTTGCCCCAGCGCGGCACGAGGCCCGCGTCGTAGCGGTCGGCCGGGACGTAGACGGTGTGGACGGGTTGCCGAGCGGCCCGTTCACCCGGGAATGCCTGTGCGAGAAAGGCATCCGCGTCCGCAAGGTGGGTGTCGAGCTCGGCGGTGAGGTCGGTGGCGTCGAAGGTCATGCGTGGGCGTCCTCGGGGTCGTCAGTGTGGTGTCCGTGCACGCCGGCCACGCGCCGCACGGCTGCTGCGACCGCCGGCGCGACGTCGGGGTCGAAGACGCTGGGCACGATGTAGCTGGCGTTGAGCTCGTCGCGGTGCACGCAGTCGGCGATGGCGGTCGCCGCGGCGATCATCATCTCGTCGGTGATGTCGCTGACGCCGGCGTCGAGCAGGCCTCGGAAGAACCCCGGGAAGGCGAGCACGTTGTTGATCTGGTTGGCGTAGTCGGACCGCCCGGTGGCGACGACCGCGGCGTGGCGGCTGGCCGCGACCGGGTCGACCTCGGGGTCGGGGTTGGCGAGCGCGAAGACGATGGCGTCGGGAGCCATGGTGGCGATGTCGTCGCCGTCCAGCAGGTTGGGGGCCGAGACCCCCACGAACACGTCGGCCCCGGCGAGGACCTCCTTGAGAGTGCCGCGGACCCGGCGGGGGTTGGTGTTGGCGGCGATCCAGCCGCGGAACTCGTCGCGGTGCTCGGCGTCCGGGTCGAGCGCTCCGTGCCGGTCGCACCCGATGATGTCGGTGGCGCCCTGCGCGTCGAGCAGCCTGATGATCGCGTGGCCCGCGGCACCGACGCCGGACACCACGATGCGCACGTCCCCGAAGTTCTTGCCCACCACCCGCAGCGCGTTGGTGAGGGCCGCCATGACGACGATGGCGGTGCCGTGCTGGTCGTCGTGGAACACCGGGATGTCGAGCTCGTCGCGCAGTCGCCGCTCGATCTCGAAGCACCGGGGTGCCGAGATGTCCTCGAGGTTGACGCCGCCGTACACCGGGGCCAGGGCCTTGACGATGGAGATGATCTCCTCGGGGTCCTGGGTGTCGAGGCAGACCGGCCAGGCGTCCACCCCGGCGAACCGCTTGAACAACGCCGCCTTGCCCTCCATGACGGGCAGCGCCGCCGCGGGGCCGATGTTGCCGAGCCCGAGCACGGCGGACCCGTCGGTCACCACCGCCACGGTGTTGCGCTTGATGGTCAGCCGGCGTGCGTCCTCGGGGTTGGCCGCGATGGCGAGGCAGACCCGGGCGACCCCCGGCGTGTAGGCGCGGGAGAGGTCGTCCCGGTGCTTGAGCGGCACCTTGGGGTTGACCTCCAGCTTGCCGCCGAGGTGCAGGAGGAACGTGCGGTCGCTGACCTTGCGCACCTTCACCCCCGGGACGGCGGCGATCGCTGCGGTGATCCGCTCGGCGTGGTCGGCGTCGGAGGCGTTGCAGGTCACATCGACCACAAGGACCTGCGAGCGCGACTCGACGACGTCGAGGGCCGTGAGGGCGCCACCGGCGTCCGCCACCGCTGCCGCCAGCGTGCCGGTGGTGTCGATCGCAGCAGGCGCCTCGGCCCGCACGGTGATGGAGTAGCCGGGGCTCGGTGCTGCCATCTGACGACCTCGCAATTCCACGATATGGAGTTCCGCTTCTGTCCTACGGAAGACTAGGGCCCGGTGGCCGCCCCGGACAAGCACGGCCCGACAGGTGGCTGCACCCCACCGTCCGGCAAGGGGCCGCACCCGCGGTCGTCACGGGACCACGCCGCGCCGCCGGATACATTGCCTCCCGTGACGACGACGGAGCTCGAGGGCGGCAGCGAACGGGGACCCCTGCCGCCGCGCGCACTCATCGTCACCATGCTCGGCCTCTACGTCCGCGAGTTCGGCGGCTGGATCAGCGTGAGCGCCCTGATCCGCCTCATGGCGGCGGCCGGTGTCGACGAGCAGGCCGTGCGGTCGTCGCTGTCGCGGCTCAAGCGCCGCGGCATCGTCGAGGCGGAGCGCCGCGGTGGCGTCGCCGGCTACGCCCTGTCGGAGTACGCCCGCGCGGTGCTCGAGGTCGGCGACCGCCGGATCTTCGCCCGCCGCGAGCAGCAGGCGCACGACTGGGTGGTGGTCGTCTTCTCCGTGCCCGAGTCGGAGCGGCAGAAGCGCCATGCGCTGCGGTCGCGCCTGTCCTGGCTCGGTTTCGGCACCGTGTCTTCGGGGGTGTGGATCGCCCCCGGGCACCTCGCCGACGACGCGCGCGAGGTGCTGCTTGGCGACGGGCTCGACCCGTACGTCGACCTCTTCCGCGCGGAGTACCTCGCCTTCGGCGACCCGGCGGCCAAGGTCGCCCAGTGGTGGGACCTCGTGACGCTGGAGCAGCTCTACACCGACTTCCTCGAGGCCCACGAGCCCGCCCGGCAGGCGTGGGCCGCCCGACGAGAGGTGCCGTCGGGGCCGGACGCGTTCGCCGACTACGTGCGCGCCCTCACGGCGTGGCGCCGGCTTCCCTACCTCGACCCGGGCCTGCCCACAGACCTGCTGCCCGCCTCGTGGTCGGGCACGAGGGCGGCCGAGACGTTCTTCGCCCTGCACCGCGTGCTCGCGGGCCCGGCCCACGACTTCGTCACCGCGGAGGCAGGAGCCGCTCGTCAGGGATGACGGCGACGCCGACGATCTCGATGAGGGCCTCGGGCTGCCACAGCGCCGTCGTGCCGATGCCGGCCATCGCGGGGTAGACCGGCCCGGCCAGCTCGCGCCAGGCGCGGCCGATCTCGCGCCCGTGCGCCTGGTAGTCCGGGATGTCGGTGAGGTAGATCGTGATGCTCACGAGGTCCTCGGGCACACCGCCGGCCTCGGCCAGGGTCGCCAGGACGTTGGAGAACGCCTGCTGGAACTGCTCGACGATCCCGCCCGGCACGATCTGCATCTGCGCGTCGAGCGCCGTCTGCCCTCCGAGGTACAACGTGTTGCCCGACAGCGTCCCGTGCGAGTAGCCGCTCGGCGTCGGCAGCGAGGCGGGGTTGACGGGGACCGGGGTGAGCGGGTGGGCGGACATCGGACCTCCAGGTCGGTGGGCGTGCTCCGGTGGTCCTCGAGCCTAGCGGACCTATTGACGTTTGACGACGGTCGTGAAAATCTCGCTATATGCAGCTCGGCACCGTCGCCCATGCCGGCACCACCCGTGCCGCCGTCCTCACCGACGACGGCTGGCGCGCGCTCCTGCTGCCCGGGACGGACCGGTATGCCCCGGACCTGTCCGCCTTCCTCGCCGCCGGCGGCACCCTCGACCCGGCCACGGTGACCGGCGACGTCCTCGCCGGCGCCGAGCCGCTGACCCCCCTTCCCCACCCCGGCAAGGTCATCTGCTGCGGACTCAACTACGGGGAGCACATCCGCGAGACCGGCCGCGACCTGCCCAGCCACCCCACGCTCTTCGCGAAGTACGCCGACAGCCTGGTCGGCCCCACCGACGACGTCCGGCTCCTCGCCGGCACCGACGTCGACTGGGAGGCCGAGCTCGCCGTGGTCGTCGGCACGACCCTCCGGGGCGCGGACCGGGCGACCGCCACGGCCGCCATCGCCGGCTACACGGTGGCCAACGACGTCTCGGTGCGCGACTGGCAGTACCGCACGCTGCAGTGGTTCCAGGGCAAGGCGTGGGACGGCTCCACGCCCACCGGCCCCGTCGTCGTGACGCCCGACGAGGTCGACCCCACTGCGGGCCTCACGGTCACCTGCCGGGTCAACGGCGAGGAGGTGCAGCGCGACAGCACCGCGACCCTGGTCTTCGACGCCGCCGACCTGCTCGCCTACATCTCGACCTTCACGGTGCTGCGCCCCGGCGACCTGGTCCTCACCGGCACCCCCGGCGGGGTCGGCGTCGCTCGCGACCCGAAGCGCTTCCTCAGCGACGGCGACGTCCTCGAGACCGAGATCGAGGGAATCGGCCTGCTGCGCAACACCATCCGCCTGACCTGACCGACGACCGCGGCGACCACCCGAACCAGCACCCAGACCACCGCCCAGACCACTGCCCAGACCACTGCCCGGACCGACGAAGGAGCCCCCGTGGAACCCGACTTCAGCAAGTACCAGCTCGAGGGCGACCCCTCGGCCTGGGCGAACGAGAACGGCCTGGTCGTCCCCGTCGTCACCCGCGGCGGCTCCGAGGGTGGTGACACCGGGCAGTCCGGTGGCGCCAGCCGGATCTCCGGCGTCAGCATCCAGCACACCCCGGCGAAGCGGCTGTGGTTCGGCAAGGTGAGCAACGAGGCCGGCTACCGCTCGGTCCCCCACCACCACGGCGAGGCCGAGACCGGCGGCTACGTGCTGTCCGGCCGCGCCCGGATCTACTTCGGCGAGCGCTTCGAGGACTACATCGACATGGCCGAGGGCGACTGGGTCTTCGTGCCGCCGTTCATGCCGCACGTCGAGTGCAACCTCGACCGCAACAACCCCCTGACCTGGATGACCACCCGCACGCCGGAGAACATCGTCGTCAACCTCCCGCAGGTCGACGACGCCGACCTGCGGCACTGGGCGGACCGCCCGTGACGCACCCGACGTCCGAGGTCGTCACGAACGCCCTGGCCCTCGAACCCGTTGCGGCGCAGCACTTCGACGTCGCCTTCACCGCGACCACCCAGCCGTGCCCGTGGCCCAAGGCGTACGGCGGCGACATGGTCGCCCAGGCCGCGGCCGCAGCCATGCTGACGGTGACCGACGGCAAGACCATGCACTCGATGCACAGCTACTTCATGCGCCCGGTCGACATCGGTGCCCCCGTCACCTACGAGGTCGAGGTCCTGCGCGACGGCCGCGGCTACGCCACCCGGCAGGTGCGGGCGTTCCAGAACGGCAAGCCCGCCTACACGTGCCTCGTCGGCTTCGCCGCCGGGGAGGACGGCGGGCGGTATGCCGCGTCGGCACCGGCCGACGTCCCCGCACCGGACACGCTGCCCAGCTCCGCGGCATACCTCGCCGACCGCGAGCCGGGGGACGGCTCGACGATGACCGGAGAGTCCAAGGCGTACTGGTCGGGCGGGCGCAGCTTCGACATGCGCCACGTGCCCGGACCGGTCTACCTGGAGGTCGACGGCGGCAGCGCGCCGCACCAGGCGTTGTGGGTCAAGCCGTTCGGCGCCCTGCGCCCGGTCGACGGGCTCACCGACAGCCAGCGCGACCTCGCCGCCCTCGCCTACGTCTGCGACTACACGATCCTCGAGCCGGTGCTGCGCGTCCTCGACCTGCCCTGGGCGCAGCCCGGTCTGGTGACCGCCAGCCTCGACCACGCCATGTGGTTCCACCGCCCGCCGGCACCGGGTGCCCTCGACGGCTGGCTGCTCTACGCGCAGGAGGCGGTGGCCGCCGACTCCGGTCGCGGTGTCGGCCTCGGCCGCTTCTTCACCCCCGACGGTGAGCACCTCGCCACCGTCGTCCAGGAAGGCATGATCCGCGCCACCTCCGGAGGTCACTGATGTCGACCACGCCACACGCCGCCGACGCGACGGCCACGCTCTCGCCGAGCGGGCACACCGACACCTTCGCGCGAGACCACCTCCCGCCGATGGCGCAGTGGCCCACGCTCGAGTTCACGACGCCGGACCTGCAGTACCCCGAACGGCTGAACGCCGCCGTCGAGCTCCTCGACGCGACGGTGGCCACCCACGGGCCGGACCGGCCGGCCCTGCGCACCCCTGACGGCACGGTGTGGACCTACGGCGAGCTGCTGCGGACCGTCGACCAGGTCGCCGCCGTCCTCACCGAGGACCTCGGGCTCGTGCCCGGCAACCGCGTCCTGCTGCGCTCCCCCAACAACCCCTGGACCGTCGCCGCCTGGCTCGGCACGCTGAAGGCCGGCGGCGTGGTCGTCACCACGATGGCCGCGCTGCGCGCCCGGGAGCTCGGCCCGGTCGTGGAGAAGACGCGCCCCGCCGTGGCCCTGGTCGACCACCGCTTCACCGAGGACGTCGAGACCGTCCGCGACACCGTGGCCCCGGGCCTCGTGGTCGTGCCCTACGGCGGCGACACCGACGACGACCTCACCCGACGGGTCACCGCAAAGTCCGGCAGCTACACGGGCGTCGACACCGCTGCCGACGACGTCGCCCTCTTCGGGCCCACCTCCGGCAGCACCGGCGTCCCGAAGGTCACCACGCACTTCCACCGCGACGTGCTCTCGATCGACAACACCTTCGGCCGCCACGTCCTGCGCCTGCAGCCCGACGACGTCGTCGCCTGCACCGCGCCGTTCGCCTTCACGTTCGGGCTGGGCATGCTCGTGGTGTTCACCCTGCGGGCCGGGGCGTGCGCGCTGCTCACCGAGGCAGCCACCCCCGCCCAGCTCGCCGAGCTCGTCGAGGAGCACGGGGTCACCGTCCTCGCGACCGCGCCGACGGCCTACAAGCAGATCATCAAGGCTGGCCACCTGCCCAGGCTCAAGGGCCTGCGGGCCGCGGTCAGCGCCGGCGAGCACATCGCCCAAGAGGTCTGGGAGGCGATCCGTGCCGAGCTCGGGCTGGCCATCATCGACGGGATCGGCGCGACCGAGATGCTGCACATCTTCATCTCCGCGGCCGGCGACGACATCCGCCCCGGCAGCACCGGAAGACCCGTGCCCGGCTACCGCGCCACGATCCTCGGCGCCGACGACGAGCCGGTCCCGCCCGGCACCGAGGGCAGGCTCGCGGTCATCGGGCCGGTCGGCTGCCGCTACCTCGACGACGACCGGCAGCTCGGCTACGTCGTCAACGGCTGGAACGTCACCGGCGACACGTTCGTGCAGGACGAGGACGGCTACTTCTTCTACCGGGCCCGCACCGACAGCATGATCGTCAGCTCCGGCTACAACATCGGCGCCCCCGAGGTCGAGGCCGCCATCGACGGGCACCCCGACGTCGTCGAGGCCGGTGTCGTGGGCGAGCCCGACCCCGAGCGCGGCTCGATCGTCAGCGCGTTCGTCGTCCTGCGCGAGGGCGTGGTCGGCGACGACGCGAAGGCCCGCGAGATCCAGGACCACGTCAAGGCGACGCTGGCGCCGTACAAGTACCCACGCCGCGTCCGCTTCGTCGACCAGCTGCCGCGCAACACCAGCGGCAAGCTCCAGCACTTCAAGCTGCGCGAGCAGGCCGTCCGCACCGGGCAGGAGTCGTCATGAGGATCGCGATCGTGGGCGGGGGGCCCGGCGGCCTCTACCTCGCCGCCCTGATGAAGCAGCTCGACACCGGCCACGAGGTGACGGTCTGGGAGCGCAACGCCCCCGACGACACCTTCGGGTTCGGAGTGGTGTTCTCCGACGAGACCCTCGGCGGCATCGAGAGCGCCGACACCGCGATCTACGGCGCCATGGAGCGGCAGTTCGCGCGCTGGACCGACATCGACGTGGCCGTCGACGGGCGCTCCTCCACCATCGGCGGGCAGGGCTTCGCGGCGATGAGCCGCAAGGAGCTGCTCCGCATCCTGCAGGCCCGGGTGGCGGAGCTGGGTGTGGAGGTCCACTACCGCACCGAGGCGCCGGACACCGACCGGCTCCGCGCCGAGTACGACCTGGTCGTCGCCTCCGACGGGCTGAACTCGCAGGTGCGGACCCGCTACGCCGACGCGTTCGGGCCCAGCCTCGACCGCCGCCACAACAAGTACATCTGGTTCGGCACGGACCTGGTCTTCGAGGCCTTCCAGTTCATCGTCCGCAACACCGGGTTCGGGACGATGCAGATCCACGGATACCCCTACTCCGACAAGGGATCCACGTTCATCGTGGAGATGCACGAGGACGTGTGGCGCCGGGCCGGCTTCGACCGTACCGAGCACGAGGTGTTCCCTCCGGGGGTGTCCGACGAGTACGCCGTGCAGCGGGTCGCCGAGATCTTCGCCGACGACCTCGGCGGCCACCACATCCTCACCAACAACTCCAAGTGGCTGAGCTTCACCACGGTCCGCAACGAGAAGTGGCACGACGACAACGTCGTCCTGCTCGGCGACGCCGCCCACACGGCGCACTTCTCCATCGGCTCCGGCACCAAGCTCGCCATGGAGGACGCCCTGGCCCTCGCCGCCTGCCTGCACGAGCACGACACCGTGCCCAAAGCCCTTGCGGCATACCAGGAGGAGCGCAAGCCGGTCGTCGAGTCGACCCAGCGCGCGGCCCAGGCCAGCCTCGAGTGGTTCGAGAACATCGGCATGTACGCGGGGCAGGACCACGACGAGTTCGTCTTCAACCTGCTCACCCGCTCGCGCCGGATCACCTTCGAGAACCTCAAGGACCGCGACGCCGAGTTCGCCGCCCGCATCCAGGCCGCGTTCGCACGAGGAGCTGCGGTCGGCGATGGCGAGGTCGACGAGAGCGGGGTCGACGAGGCCGCGCCGGCGATGTTCCAGCCAACGCGGATCGGCGCGCTGGAGCTCAAGAACCGCGTCATCCTCTCACCCATGGACATGTACTCCGCGGTCGACGGTGTGCCCGGCGAGTTCCACCTCGTGCACCTCGGGTCCAAGGCGCTCGGCGGCGCGGGCCTGGTGATGTCGGAGATGACCTGTGTGTCGCCCGAGGGCCGGATCACCCTGGGCTGCCCCGGCCTGTGGAACGACGAGCAGCGCGACGCCTGGGCCCGGATCACGGCGTTCGTCCATGAGCGCAGCACCGGCAGGATCGGCCTGCAGCTCGGCCACTCGGGGCGCAAGGGCTCGACCAAGCTCATGTGGGACGGCATGGACGAGCCCCTCGCCCAGGACAACTGGGAGGTCGTCGGCCCGTCCGCGCTCCCCTACGGCGACGGCTGCCACGTTCCACGCGAGATGACGCGCGCCGACATGGACCAGGTGGTCGCCGACTTCCGTGACGCAGCGCGTCGGGGTGTGGAGGCCGGGTTCGACCTCGTCGAGGTGCACGCCGCCCACGGCTACCTGCTCTCGTCGTTCCTGTCGCCGCTCTCCAACGTCCGCACCGACGAGTACGGCGGCTCGCTCGAGAACCGCCTTCGCTTCCCCCTCGAGGTGTTCGACGCCGTACGCGGCGTGGTCCCCGACCACGTGCCCGTGACCGTGCGCATCTCGGCCACCGACTGGGCGCCGGACGGCAACACCGAGCACGACGCGGTCGAGATCGCGCGGGCCTTCATCGAGCACGGCGCAGCTGCCATCGACGTCTCGTCGGGGCAGGTGACCAAGGACGAGAAGCCGGCGTTCGGGCGGTCCTACCAGACGCCGTTCGCCGACCGGATCCGTCACGAGGTCGCCCGCCCGGCCGGGGTCGCGGTCATCGCGGTCGGGGCGATCTCGTCGCACGACGACGTCAACTCGATCCTGCTCGCCGGACGCGCCGACCTGTGCGCGCTCGGCCGGACCCACCTCTACGACCCCCAGTGGACCCTGCACGCAGCAGCGGAGCAGGACTACGCGGGACCCGCTGCCGAGTGGCCGGTGCAGTGGCAGGCCGGCCGGCGGCGGCCGCCGACGTCACGCACCGACAAGGTGCCGCCGCGCCTGGCGCTCCTGCGTGAGGGCGACTCGGGCGACGTGCACCTGCGGTGGCGGCCGGGGTCGGTGGGGGCGGCCGAGGCGGCTCCTGAGACCGTGTCGGCGTGACCGCACTGGACCGTCCCGTCATCGCGAGCGCCACCCTGCGTTCGCGCATCGAGTGGGTCGACACCGATGCAGCCGGGATCTACCACAACAGCACCGTGCTGCGGCTGGTCGAGTCCGTCGAGGCGTCACTGACGCGCGAGCGGGGCCTCGACGGCTACTTCCCCGTGGCCCCGAGGGTGCGCTACGAGGCCGACTTCGAGGCGCCCCTGTTCTTCGGCCAGGAGGTGACGACGACGGTGTCGGTGACCGAGCTCGGGACCTCCTCGATGACCTTCGTGTTCGAGGTCTGGGGCGAGGAGTTCGAGGGCGCGCCCCGCGAGCGCGCCGTACGCGGCCGCTACGTCACCGTGCACCTCGACCGCACCGGGCCGGGGCGCCCGTCGAGCGCGCCCTGGCCGGCCGAGTGGGTCGAGCGGCTCACCGCCCGCTGAGCCACGGGGCGCCAGTGGTCCCGCGAGCTGGTCGCGGGAGCACCGCGCCGGCCGCGCCGGATACCCTTGGTGCTGGTGAGCCGGGAAGTCTGGTCGGCGTCGCTGCCCCAGCGAGTGGCAGCGTCTTGTTCCTCGCCGACCAAGGAAGGCCTCCGTGAGCCTGAACCCCCTGCGCCCGCGCCTCTTCGCCCGCTCGACCTGGCAGGAGGCGCAGTACGTCGCCAGAGCCCTGCGGACCGAGACCGTCGGCGGCGCCATCCTGCTCGTGGCGGCCGTCGCCGCGCTCGTCTGGGCCAACACCCCGTGGCACGAGACGTACGAGGGACTCCGGGACTTCACCATCGGTCCGCACGCCCTGCACCTCGATCTCACGCTCGGGACCTGGGCAGCCGACGGGCTGCTGGCGATCTTCTTCTTCGTGGCAGGCCTCGAGCTCAAGCGGGAGTTCCTCGTGGGTGACCTGCGCAGCCCCGCCAAGGCGGCCGTGCCCGTCGCCGCGGCCCTGTGCGGGGTGGCGGTCCCTGCCATCGTGTACGCCGTCACCGTCACCGGCCTGGGAGCGGACGCAGACGCCCTGGGTGGGTGGGCGATCCCGACGGCCACCGACATCGCCTTCGCCCTGGCGGTCCTCGCGGTCGTGGGGACGCACCTTCCATCGGCCCTGCGCAGCTTCCTGCTGACCCTGGCCGTGGTGGACGACCTGGTCGCCATCAGCATCATCGCCATCTTCTACACCAGCGACCTCGACCTCCCGATGCTCGCGCTGGCGGCCATCCCCCTGGCCGCGTTCGCCTTTCTCGTCCAGCGGCGCATCACCCACTGGTGGCTGCTGGTACCGCTGGGCGTCGCCGTCTGGGCGCTGGTCCACGCGTCCGGCATCCACGCCACGGTTGCCGGCGTCCTCCTGGGGCTGACCGTGCCGGTCCGGCCGCGGCGTAGTGTCCCCCGGGCGAGCACGCTCGACGCCTCCGCCGATGTCGCCCACCACTTCGAGCACCGCCTGCGCCCCCTGTCCTCAGGCGTGGCGGTCCCCGTCTTCGCGTTCTTCGCTGCCGGCGTCACGGTCGTCGGCAGCAACCTGGGCGCGGCGGTCACCGACGCCGTGGTCCTGGGTGCCGTCGCCGGCCTGGTCCTGGGCAAGCTCGTCGGGGTGTTCGTCGGGACCTGGGCCGTGGCCCGCTTCACCCGGGCCCGGCTCGATGACGACCTGTCCTGGTGGGACGTGCTCGGCCTCTCCCTGCTGGCGGGCGTGGGGTTCACGGTCTCCCTGCTCATCAGCGAGCTGGCCTTCGCCGACCAGACCGACCGGCTCGAGCACGCGAAGCTGGCCGTCCTGATCGGGTCGGTGGTCTCGGCGTCCTTGGCAGCGCTCGTGCTGCGCCGCAGGAACACGGTGTACCGGCGTCTGGAGGAGGAGGAGGCGCTGGACTCCGACGGGGACGGGGTGCCCGACTGCTTCGAGCCTCAGGCCAGCACGAAGTAGCGGAGCCAGAGGTAGGCCCACGAGAGCGTGACCGTGGCCGACGTGACCACCAGTCCGTACTTGGTGAACTGCCAGAAGCTGATGCGGTGGCCGTTGCGCGCCGCGATCCCGAGGATCACGACGTTGGCGCTGGCACCCACGGCCGTGGAGTTGCCCCCGAGGTCGGCGCCCAGGCCGAGGGCCCACCAGAGAGCCTGGTGCTGCGCGTCAGTGCTCTTCCCGACGAGGTCCTGGATGATCGGCGCCAAGGTCGCGACGTAGGGGATGTTGTCCACCATCCCGGACAGCACGGCGGACCCGCCCAGGACCACGCTCGTCGCCAGCAGCAGCCGGTCACCGACCGCCTCCGTGAGCGCATGGCCCACCGACCCGACCACACCGACCTCGACGAGCGCTCCGACCATGACGAAGAGGCCACCGAAGAAGACGAGCGTCGACCACTCCACCTCACCGAGGTACTCACCCGGTTCCAGCCTGGACACGGCCACCGCCGCCCCGGCGCCCAGGAGGGCCACGATCGAGGGTTCGAGGTGGAGCGCGGAGTGGGAGACGAAGCCGACGAGCACCAGACCCAGGATCACCAGGGCCTTCAGCAGCAGCCCCCGGTCCTCGATCGCCTCGCGCTCGTCGAGCTCCATCACCGCCTCGGCCTTCTCGGCGTCATAGGTGAAGCTCCGGCGGAACATGACCCGGCACAGGCCGATGAACACCAGGAACAGCACCACCACGATGGGCGTCATGTTCAGGACGAAGTCGTTGAACGAGAGCCCCGACCGGCTCGCGATGATGATGTTCGGCGGGTCACCGACGAGGGTGGCGGTCCCGCCGATGTTCGATGCCATGGCCTCGGCGATGAGGAACGGAACCGGGTTGAGCCCCAAGCGGTCGCAGACGAGCAGGGTCACGGGCGCCACGAGCAGGACCGTGGTCACGTTGTCGAGCAGGGCCGATGCCACCGCCGTGATCACCACGAGCATCACCATGACCGCGAAGGGCCGTCCACCCGCACGCTTGGCGGCCCAGATGGCCAGGTACTCGAAGACCCCGGTCTGGCGCAGGACCCCGACGATCACCATCATGCCCAGGAGCAGGAAGACGACGTTCCAGTCGATGCCCGTCTCCTCGCTGAAGAAGGCGGTCTTCGCGTCGACGACCCCGAGCACGACCATGGCTGCCGCGCCCCAGAGGGCCGCCGCGACGCGGTGGATGCGTTCGGTGGCGATGAGGATGTAGGCAGCCGCGAATGCCGCGACGACGAGGTACGTGGTCAACGGAGCTCTGGCTCCCCGTCCGAGGTCGATCCGCGCGGCTCGTCATGACCGGTGGGGTCCGGGGCAGCAGGCAGCAGGGCCCTCAGGAGGCGGCTGACCGTGATCACCCCGAGGACGCGGTCGCCCTCGCTGACGACGGCCAGTGGGCTGCGCATCCTGGCCAGCACCGCTGCCACCTCGATCGACGTCGCATCCGGGTCGACCACGGGCAGCTCGGCGTGGTCATGGGCGTCAGGCAGCAGGTCGCGAACCGTCTTGCCGGACAGCTTGCCGAAGAGCTCGTCGGCTGCCTTCTCGTCGTACACCCTGGCGAGGTGGGGGTCGCTCTGGACGTACACCGGCACCGCGAGGCGCAGCACCTGCGAACCCGGGAGCACGGTGCACGCCCTCCCCCTGTCATCGAGGACGACCAGCCCGGGCCGGCCGCTCTCGGCCATGGTGCGCGCCGCCACCAGTGCGTCGTCGCCGAGGTCGACGGTGGGGAACTCCTGCGCTAGGTCGCGCGCCCTCATCCGCGGTCCCGGGCCTGGTCGTCGGCGTCCATGCGTCGACTGTAACCACCCTCGCCAGGGGGCGGTCTCCCCACCGCACTGGGTAGGGTCGTGACGGCAGGTCCAGCCACACGGAGGAATGACGACATGACCACACCGAACGGTCCCACGCCCGAGCGCACGCTCGGCCAGCTGGTGGCTGACGCCACCCACGACATGTCGACCATCGTCCGCAGCGAGATCGCGCTCGCCAAGGCGGAGATCACGACCGAGGCCAAGACCGCCGGCAAGAGCGCCGCGATGTTCGGGGCGGCAGCGTTCGTCGGGCTGCTCGGCCTCATCTTCTTCTTCCACACCATCGTCGCCGTGCTCGACATCTGGCTGCCCGAGTGGGCCGGCTACCTCATCACCACGGCCCTGCTGTTCGCCGTCGCAGGCATCCTCGCCCTGGTCGGCAAGAACAACATCGCCAAGGTCAATGGCAAACCGGAGCGCACCATCAAGAACGCCCAGGAGACCGTCCAGGCGCTCAAGTCCGGCGACTGAGCCCCTTTCACCCGCGTTTGGGGGCCAGAAGGTGACTTGGGGTTCACCTTCTGGCCCCCAAACGCGTGAACAGTCGCTCTCGCTGCACGGCATACTCCCCCGCATGAGTCTCGACGCCTCGATGGCGCTCATCGACGGCCCGTGGGAGCACCGCTTCGTCGCGGCCAACGGTGCCCGCTTCCACGTCGCCGAGCAGGGCGAGGGCCCCGTCGTGCTGCTGCTGCACGGCTTCCCGCAGTTCTGGTGGGCCTGGCGCCACCAGATGCAGGCCCTCGCCGACGCGGGCTACCGCGCCTGCGCCATGGACCTGCGCGGGTACGGCGCGTCGGACAAGCCCCCGCGCGGGTACGACACGCGCACCTCCGCCACGGACGTCGCAAGTGTCCTGCGCTCGCTCGGCGCCTCCCGTGCGCCGGTGGTCGGGCACGGCTGGGGCGGCTGGATCGCGTGGAGCATGCCGACGCTGCAGCCGACCGTCACCCGCGCCATCGCGTCGCTGTCGATGCCGCACCCGCTGGTGTTCCGCAGGGCGTCGTTCACCAGTGCCCGGCAGGCCCGGGCCAACGCCTACCTCGCCGGGCTGCAACGACCCTTCGTCCCCGAGCACCAGATGACCGTGCACGGCGGCTACGTGCAGCGCCTGCTGCGCGAGTGGGCCTCCCCCGAGGGGATCTGGCCGTCGCCCGAGGAGGCCCAGGTCTACGCCGACGCGATGGCGCTGCCGTTCGTGGCGCACTCGGCGGCCGAGTACTACCGGTGGCTGGTGCGCAGCCAGGCGCGCCCCGACGGCTGGCGCTTCGCAGCCCGGATGCGGACCCCGATCACCGTCCCGGTGCTGCAGCTGCACGGTGAGCGCGACGGCGCGGTGCTGCCGTCGACGGCCGGCGGGGCGCAGGAGTGGTGCACCGGCCGCCACGAGCGCAGCCTCGTGCCGCGCGCCGGGCACTTCCTGCCCGAGGAGGCGCCCGACGAGGTCAGCGACCGGCTCGTCGGGTGGCTCGACTCGCTCCACGCCTGAGCGCCGCGGTTCCTGCCACCGAGCGGCGCGGGCGCGGGAACTCTCAGCCCGCGACGCAGGGACCGGTGTCGACCGGCGAGGACGCGCTGGCCGCGGCGTCAAGCACGGGTCGCGCCTCGTCCATCGTCAGGGCGTAGCCGGTGCTGGCGTCGTCGAGCGACTTGGCGAAGATGACGCCGACGACGCGGCCGTCGGTCGACAGCAACGGGCCACCGGAGTTGCCCGGGCGCACCTGGGCGTAGAGCGAGTAGACCTCGCGGCTGGTGCCGGGACGGCCGTAGATGTCGGAGCCGTGGGCCTGGATGACCTCGCGGACCCGTGCGGCGTCGAGGCGGTAGGGCCCGTCGAGCGGAAAGCCGGCGACCACGCCGCTGTCGCTGCGCTGGAGGTCCTCGCCCTGCCTCAGCGGCTGAGCCGGCAGGTCCGGCACCGACAGCACCGCGAGGTCACGCCTGGCGTCGAAGAGGACGACCCGGCCGGTGTAGGAGCGGCCGGTGCCGTGCACGCGCAGGGTGGCCGACTGCATACCGGCCACGACGTGGGCGTTGGTCACGACCCGTCCGGGTGACACCACCCAGCCACTGCCCTCCTGGCCGCGGTTGCAGGAGGTGGCGACGCCGGTGATCTTGATGACCGAGGCGGCCGCGTCGCGGACCCCCGGCGTCTGCGCGACCCGCTGGTCCGGTGGGGCGACGGGGGCGATGCGCTCGGCCTCGAGCCCGTTGAACACGCGCGGGAAGCCCTCGCGGTCGAGCACCTCCCGGAATCCGGCGAAGAGCCTGGACGTCCCCGGCGGGACCACCCCGTCGATGACGCGCAGGACCCGCGACTCACCGATCGCCCTGGCGATCGGTGCGGGCGCCCCACCGCGCAGGGCCCCGGCGATGAACCACACGAGGACGGCCGCCGACAGCACCACCGCGATCGCACCGAGGCCGGCGTCGAAGACCTGGGCCGGCTTGATCCGCAGTCGCGAGCGCAGCCGTCCGCCGAGGGCCACGGCCAGGGCCTGCCCGGCGGAGGCGACGATGAAGACGCCGGCGATGAGCACCACCGTCCGCAGCAGCGGCGCAGTCTCGAGGTCGCTCCACTGGCTGACCGCCAGCGGCAGCAGCCACATGGCCAGGGCGCCGCCGGCCAGGAACCCGGCCAGCGACATCACGCTGACGACCAGGCCCTGGCGGTAGCCGGTGACGGCGTAGCTGACGAACAGCACCAGCAGCAGGAAGTCGAGAAGGGTGAGTCCGAGGAACATTCAGGCTCGGCCTTCCGTCGCGGTCTGGGTCAGGGCGTCCCGCGGGCCACCGGGCCGGTAGCAGTCAGGGAGCGGTCGCTCCACCCCACGGTCCCACGGGATGGTCAGGCCACCGAAATCGAGCACGGCCGACAGCAGGCCGGCAGTGAACCCCCAGACGAACAACCCGTCGAACTCGAACCCCGGGCCGACGTAGCCGCTGGGGTGGGTCACGGTGAACCGGGCCGCCGGGTCGAGCAGGTCGGCCAGCGGGGCGCGCACGGCGCGGTGGACCTCGCCGGGGTCGATGTCGTCGACGTGCCCCGGCTCGCGCCACCACGCGAGGACCGGCGTCACCACGAACCGCCGCGGGCTGAGGTAGATGTCGGGCAGCTCGGCGACCACGTCGATGGTGGCCGGGTCGATCCCGACCTCCTCCTGGGTCTCGCGCAGTGCCGCAGCGGCGTTCGACGCGTCGTGCGGCTCGCGCTTGCCGCCGGGGAAGGAGATGTCGCCCGGCTGGGTGCGCAGGGTGTGGGCGCGCTCGGTGAGCACGACGTCCTCGCCCCCACCGTCGGCCGGTCCGAAGAGCAGCAGCACGCTCGAGCGGCGACCACCGCTGGGCGGGGGGGCGAACCGGTCGAAGAACCCGCGCTCACCGTCCGCGATCCCCCGGTGCGCACGGTCGATCCACCCAGGACGCTGGCGACGCTCCGTCACGACGCGTCGGCAGCTTCCGCGCCGCCCGCTGCGGCCACGACGTCGGCCGTGCGCGCGGCATACGGGTTGTCGGCGCCCTCGGCCATCTCGAACTTGAGCAGTTTCGCCGCCTTGACGGGGTCGGTCTCGCCGACGCCGTAGGAGGGGCACAGCCGGGCGATCGGGCAGGCACCGCAGGCGGGCTTCCTGGCGTGGCAGGTGCGTCTGCCGTGGAAGATCAGGACGTGGGACAGCATCGTCCACTCCTTGCGGGGGATGAGCCTGCCGACGACCTCCTCGACCTTGACCGGGTCCTCCTCGGCGGTCCAGCCGAACCGGCGCACGAGCCGGCCGAAGTGGGTGTCGACGGTGATGCCGGGGATGCCGAAGGCGTTGCCGAGCACGACGTTGGCGGTCTTGCGCCCGACCCCGGGGAGGGTGACCAGGTCCTTCATCCGTGGGGGCACCTCGCCGTCGAACCGCTCGACGAGGTCGGCGCCGAGCTTCATCACCGAGTTGGTCTTGGCCCGGAAGAACCCGGTGGGCTTGAGCAGCGCCTCCATCTCCTCGCGGTCGGCCCCGGCGAGGGCGGCGGCGTCGGGGTACCGGGCGAACAGCTGCGGCGTCACCTTGTTGACCATGACGTCGGTCGTCTGCGCGGACAGCACCGTGGCCACGAGCAGCTGCAGCGGGGACTCGAAGTCGAGCTCGCAGTGCGCATAGGGGTAGTGCTCGTGGAGCACGCGGTACATCTTCCGGGCACGCCTGGTCAGGGCGACCGGGGACTCCTCGCGGGGCGAGCTGGCCGCGGCAGGGGCGACGGATCGGGGCACCCGGCCAGCCTACGGGTCGCCGCTGACGAGGGCCCCGGTCACCGGGGACAGCCACCTCCGGCCGCATGGCACACTGTCGCCCGTGGATCACGACGTGGTGAGAAGAGCCCCGCTGTTCGCTGCCCTCGACGAGGAGGCGTCCTCGACGCTGATGCAGTCGATGACCCAGACGCGCCTCGAGCGTGGCGACGTGCTCTTCAACGAAGGCGACCAGGGCGACCGCCTCTACGTCATCCGCGAGGGCAAGATCAAGCTCGGCCGCCGCTCCCCCGACGGCCGCGAGAACCTCGTGGCGATCCTCGGCCCGGGCGAGATGTTCGGCGAGCTCAGCCTGTTCGACCCCGGCCCGCGCACGATGACCGCCACCGCGGTCGCCGAGACCCAGCTGCTCGGCCTCGGCAACGAGGACCTCAACGGCCTCCTCGCGGGCCGCCCCGCCGTCGCGAAGGTCCTGCTGGCCGCCCTGGCCCAGCGCCTGCGCCGCACCAACGAGAACCTCGCCGACCTCGTCTTCACCGACGTCCCCGGTCGCGTGGCCAAGGCGCTGCTCGACCTGTCGGCCCGGTTCGGCCGGCCGGTCGAGGAGGGCATCCTCGTCGCCCACGACCTCACCCAGGAGGAGCTCGCCCAGCTCGTCGGCGCCTCCCGCGAGACGGTCAACAAGGCCCTCGCCGACTTCGCGACCCGGGGCTGGCTGCGCCTCGAGGCCCGCGCCGTCCTGATCCTCGACGTCGAGCGGCTCAAGCGCCGCGCCCGCTAGGTCCGCTCCTCAGGGGCGGGCGCGCAGGTACTCCAGCTGCGCAGCCACGCTCAGCGCTGCCGCCGGCCAGACCTCGCGGGGCACGTCGGCGTACACCCGCTCCACCACGGCCTGCACGGGGTCGTCGGCCTGCGCCGCCCCGTCGGCGAGCGCCTGCCGCACCTGCTCGAGGCGCTCGGCGCGGTGCCGCCGGTAGAACGCGACCATCGCCGCGGCGTCGGGCACGACCGGCCCGTGCCCGGGCAGGATCGAGGTCACCGACCCACCGCCCGTGAGCGCAGCGAGGCGCGCGAGCGAGTCGAGGTATGCAGCGAGCTCGCCGTCGGGGTGCGCGACCACCGTGGTGCCGCGGCCGAGGACGGTGTCGCCGGTGAGCAGGGCGTGGTCGGCGGGCAGCGCGAACGACAGGGAGTCAGAGGTGTGGCCCGGGGTCGCGACGACCCGCAGCTCGAGTCCTCCGGCGCGGACGACGTCGCCGTCACCGAGGTCGTCGTGGCCACGACCCACGGCCCGGGTCGGCGCTCCGGTCAGCTCGGCGAAGCGCTCGGCACCCTCGGCGTGGTCGGCGTGGCCGTGGGTGAGGACGGTCTGGGCGACACGGGCCCCGCGCGCCTCCACCGCGGCGACCACTGCGCGCAGGTGCTCCTCGTGCAGGGGGCCGGGGTCGATGACCACGGCGTCGGTGGCACCGGGCTCGAGCAGGACCCACGTGTTGGTGCCGTCGAGGGTCATCGGCCCGGGGTTGGGGCACAGGACGCACAGCGCCCGTTCGGTGACCTGGCCGCCGGCCCACTCGCCGACGGCGGCTGACGGGGTCGGTGGTGCCTCGCTCATCGCGGCAGGGTCGCCCGCAGGACGACGCCCGACCCGGTGTCGACGAGCTCCGGCTGCACGGTCTCGACGACCGGGCGCTCGGCGATGAACTCCGCGGCCGACGAGGCTGCAGCGACCTCCTCCACCGCGACCACGGTGGGCGGGAGCATGAGCGCCTCGCCGTCCCTCCACGCCTGCAGCAGCTCGGCCGGCCGGACCCAGGTGGCGAGGTCGGCCTCCGTCGTCCCGTCGTCGGCGCGGTGCCCGGCGGGCACGGCAGCGGTGAAGAACCGGGTGTCGTAACGGCGGGCCTCGAACACCGGGGTCACCCAGTGGGCGCGGTAGCCGAGCAGGTCCGAGCGCAGCACGAGGCCGTGCTCCACCAGCACCTGGGACAGGGACGCCTCGCGGTCCAGCAGCCGCCGTCGCTGCTCGCGCCAGTGGTCGCTGGCGAGGTCGTCGACGACGGCGTCGGCCGACGGACCGGCCAGGAGGACACCGCACTCCTCGAACACCTCGCGGACCGCGGCGGCGACGAGCTCGCGCGCCCGGGCCTCGTCGACCCGCAGCTGCTGCGCCCACGCGGCCGGGCTCGGCCCGGCCCAGGGCAGGTGCGCCTCGGCGTCGCGGGGGTCGACCCCGCCACCGGGGAAGACCATCATGCGCGGCGCGAAGGCCATGGTCGCGACCCGGCGCAGCATGAACACCTCGACCCCGGCCGCCCCGTCGCGGACGAACATGACGGTCGCCGCGAGGCGTGGCTCGGGGGCCGAGGACGGGTCCGGGTCAGCGAGCCACGCGTCGATGCGCGCACGCAGCGACGGTGACTCGCTGACCGGGAAGTCGCGGAGCACCGCGCGGGTCCCCGGGGGCTCAGTCGTCGGCGAGGGCGACGACGATCTCGACCTCGACGGGGGCGTCCAGCGGGAGCACGGCGACGCCGACGGCGGACCGGGCGTGGATGCCCGCGTCGCCGAAGGCCTTGCCCATGAGTTCGCTCGCACCGTTGATGACCCCGGGCTGGCCGGTGAAGGAGGGGTCCGAGGCGACGAACCCGACGAGCTTGACCACCTGGGTCACCTTGTCGAGGTCGCCGACGATGCCCTTGACGGCAGCGATGGCGTTGAGCGCGCAGATCTCCGCGAGCTTCTTGGCGTCGTCGGCGGGCACCAGCCCGTGGCCGTCGCCGACCTTGCCGGTCTGCACCAGCTCACCGGACACCATGGGCAGCTGCCCGGAGGTGTAGATCCGGCGCCCGTCCTGGACGGCAGGGACGTAGGCGGCCACCGGCTTGGCGACCTCGGGGACGGACAGGCCGAGCTCGGCCAGGCGATCTTCGACTGCACTCATTGGTCAGGCCTTCTCCCGCTTCAGGTACGCCACCAGGCCGTTGCCGTCGGGCCCGGTCAGGACCTGCACGAGCTCCCAGCCGTCCTCGCCCCACTGGTCGAGGATCTGCTTGGTCGCGTGGACGATCAGCGGCACGGTCGCGTACTCCCATTTCTGCATGCCCGCAGCCTAGCCACCGCTGGCAGGATGGGCGCATGGCCTCTGTCGGCAGGCGTGACCCCATCCAGGTGCTCGACGAGCGGGCCGCCCCGCCGACGCGCACGACCGCGTACGGCGACCACGAGGTCCAGGTCTACGACGTGCGCCTCCCGGAGCGCGTCACCCGCGCCCTGACCGTCGTCGTCGTGCACGGCGGCTTCTGGCGCCTGGACTACGACCGCGCCCACGCCAGCCGCCAGGCGCAGGCCTTCGCCGACGCCGGCCACCCGACCGCCGTGGTCGAGTACCGCCGGCCCGGGATGACGGGTGGGGGCTGGCCGGGCACCGCGGAGGACCTCGCCGCTGCCGTCGGCGCCATCCGCCGCGACCCCGACCTCGCCCACCCCCTCGTCCTCGTCGGCCACTCCGCCGGCGGGCAGCTCGTCGCGTGGGCCGCGGCGCAGCCGTGGGCCCACGGCCTGCGCGGGGTCGTCAGCCTCGCGGGCGTCCTGGACCTCGCCCACGGCGAGGCCTCCGGGGTGGGCGGAGGCGCCATACCGGCGTTCCTGGGCGGCACCCCCGCGCAGGTGCCGGAGGCCTATGCCGAGGCCGACCCGGCGCGGCTCTCGCCGTCGGTGCCCGTCATCCTCGTGCACGCCGTGGACGACGAGGTGGTGCCGTTCGACCTGACCACCCGGTATGCCGCGCAGCACCGCGGGCCCTCCGTGCGCCTCATGCCGGTGGAGACCGGCGGCCACTACGGGCTGATCGACCCGGAGCACCCGGCGTTCGCCGAGGTCGCCGCGGCCGTGGACCTGCTCGCCTCCTAGGCTGGGCCCCATGCCTGCGCCCGTGGACCGACCCGTGCGCGGTGCGGCGGCGGCCCGCGCAGGCTCCGAGGACCGGGCGGGGCACGACCCGTCCAAGGTCCGCCTGCACGTCGTCACGGGCAAGGGCGGCACCGGCAAGACGACGGTGGCCGCCGCCCTCGCGCTCGGCCTGAGCCGCCAGGGCAAACGGGTGCTGCTCGTCGAGGTGGAGGGGCGCCAGGGCATCTCGCAGACGTTCGACGTGCCGCCGCTCGGCCACACCGAGACCCGCATCGTGCACGACCGCAGCGGCGGCGAGCTGTGGGCCATCTCGGTCGACGCCAAGCAGTCGCTCGGCGAGTACCTCCAGAAGTTCTACAAGGTCGGCCGCGCCATGGGGCTGCTCGACAAGTTCGGGGCGGTCGACTTCGCGACGACGATCGCCCCCGGCCTGCGGGACGTGCTGCTCATCGGGAAGGTGTACGAGGCCGCCGGTCGGCGCGGCCGAGGCGGGGGGCTCGCCTACGACGCGGTCGTCCTCGACGCGCCGCCGACGGGCCGCGTCGTCCGCTTCCTCAACGTCAACGCCGAGGTCGCCGACGTCGCCCGGGTCGGTCCGATCCACTCCCAGGCCGAGTCGATCACCCGCATGGTCCGCAGCCACACCACGGCCGTGCACGTCGTCACGCTGCTCGAGGAGATGCCGGTGCAGGAGACCGTCGACGCGCTCGCCGAGCTCCGCGCCGCCGACCTCCCGCTGGGCGCGATCGTGGTGAACCAGCTGCGCGACCCGCTGCTGTCCGACCGCGACCTCGCGGCCGTCCGTGCCGGACGCACCGGCTCCCTCGCCGAGCGCGTCACCGCCGACCTGTCCTCGGTGCGCGTCCGGGCCACCGCGACCGTGGTCGGCGGACTGCTCGCCGATGCCGCCGAGCACGCCGACCGCCTCGCCCTGGAGCGGGAGCAGGACGCGATCCTCGCGCAGGAGGGCCGCCTCACCGTACGGCTGCCGCTGCTGCCCGAGGGCACCGAGGGCGGCGGCATCTCCGTGCTCGCGGACGCTGTCGCCGAGCAGGGGATGATCTGATGCCCGCCCGCCGCACCGCCACCGCTCCCGCCACCGCGCCGGGCCTCGACCTCGGCGACCTGCTGGCCGACCAGCAGGTCAGGATCGTCGTCTGCTGCGGAGCCGGGGGCGTCGGCAAGACGACCACCGCGGCAGCCCTCGGCCTCTGGGCCGCCGAGCACGGGCGCAAGGTCGTCGTGCTCACCATCGACCCGGCCCGGCGGCTGGCCCAGTCGCTCGGCCTCACCGAGCTCGACAACACCCCCCGGCCGGTCGCCGGCGCGGGCGCCGAGGGCGGCTCGCTCGACGCCATGATGCTCGACATGAAACGCACCTTCGACGAGGTGGTGGAGCAGCACGCCGCCCCGGACAAGGCGGCCCAGATCCTCGCCAACCCCTTCTACCAGGCGGTCTCCAGCTCCTTCGCGGGCACGCAGGAGTACATGGCCATGGAGAAGCTGGGGCAGCTGCGGGCCGAGGCCGACCGCACCGGCCGGTGGGACCTCGTGGTCGTCGACACCCCGCCGTCCCGCTCGGCGCTGGACTTCCTCGACGCCCCGAAGCGGCTCGGGTCCTTCCTCGACGGCCGCTTCATCCGGCTGCTGACGGCCCCGGCCAAGGCCGGCGGCCGGGCCGGGCTCAAGGTGTTCAGCGTGGGGGTGCAGGTGGCCACGAGCACGATGTCGAGGCTGCTCGGTGGGCAGCTGCTGCAGGACGTGCAGACGTTCGTCGCGGCCCTCGACACCATGTTCGGCGGGTTCCGCGAGCGGGCCGACCAGACCTACGCCCTGCTCAAGGCGGCCGAGACGGCGTTCGTCGTCGTCGCCACCCCCGAGCGCGACGCCCTGCGCGAGGCGTCGTACTTCGCCGGTCGCCTCGACGAGGAGGGGATGCCGCTCGCGGGCCTGGTCGTCAACCGCGTCCAGCGCGTCGCCGCCCCGTCGCTCAGTGCGTCACGGGCGCTGGCCGCCGCCGAGCAGCTCGCCGACAGCGACGCGGGCACGACCACCTCGACGACCGCCACCACGGAGGGGCTGCTGCGCCTCCATGCCACCCTCGCGGAGACGGCCGACCGCCAGCAGCGGCAGGTGGCCCGCTTCACGGCCGGGCACCCCGGCATACCCCTCGTGGAGGTGCCGGCCGCGGCCCAGGACATCCACGACCTCGAGGGGCTGCGCGAGGTCGCCACCGCGCTGACCGGCGGCTGACCGCCCGGCGGCTGACCGCCCGGTCGCTGACCGCCCGGTCGCTGACCGCCCGGCTACTGACCGCCCCGGTCGGTGACCCACCCCCCCGACCGGGCGCCCACGGCTGACGTGCCCGCCCCGGACCTGCCCCGGAAAGACCTCAGACCGGCCTCCTCCCGAAGAGGTGACCGGCCCGGGTGGCTGGTGGAGAGCGGCGCGCTCAGGCGCTCTGCTCGTCGCGGGACTGGCCGCGCGCGGCTGCGAAGAGGTTGGCCCACGAGGTGATGTTGGGGCGGCGCTTGAGCAGGGCCCGGCGCTCACGCTCGGTCATCCCGCCCCACACGCCGAACTCGGTGCGGTTGTCGAGGGCGTCCGCCAGGCACTCGGCGATCACGGGGCACCGCTGGCAGACGACCTTGGCAGTCTGCTGGGCCGCGCCCTGGACGAAGAGGGCGTCGGGGTCGGCGGTGGAGCAGGAGCCCAGAGGGGCCCAGTCCTCGACCCAGCCGTTCGCAGCACCCTGTCGGGTGGGTCGGGCCGGTGCGATCGTCATCCCAGTGCCTCCAGATGCTGCTGTTCAAGGTGCATGTGCGTGCGCCTTATGTCCGTCTCGATGTGCTGAAACCATAGGAAGGGTTGGCACTGCAACGACATGGCCCATTCGTGTAGTTCTGCGATGTCCGAAGGGACTAGTCATTCCTAGCCATGTCCGGTGGACCCCGATGACCAGGTCCTGAGGGGTCCGAAAGGACCCGCCAGACGGCCCAACCGGACCACCCTCGGACCACTCTGGGATCGCCCTCTGGACCACCCACCGCACCACCGGTCGGCGCCGTCCAGGCTGCACGTGCCCGACACGGCGCCGCACCTCCCCGGGCGCGCACGGCCGGTCTGCTCACCTTCGGCAGTTACCCTGTCGGCATGTCTGGACGCGCCACCAACCTCGGCAATGTCGTCAGCCTGCTCGGAGCCTTCGTCGCCTCGGCGATGGTCATGGGCCTGCTGGCAGCCGGCCTGCTCATCCCCGCAGTGGGTGCGGCGGGCAGCGCTGCCACCTCCGGGGTGAAGATGTTCGACGACCTCCCGGGCGAGTTCACCGCCTCGGCGCTGTCCCAGCAGTCGCGGATCGTCGACGCCAAGGGCAACGTGCTGGCGACGCCTCAGCAGGAGAACCGCATCATCGTCAACCTCAAGGACGTCGCGCCCATCATGCGCAAGGCGCAGGTGGCCATCGAGGACAGCCGCTTCTACGAGCACGGCGGCGTCGACCCCCGCGGCATCCTGCGCGCGGCCGTGTCCAACGCCCAGGGCGGCGACACCCAGGGCGCCTCGACGCTGACGCAGCAGTTCGTCAAGCTCACACTGCAGGAGAACGCGCTGCGCAACAACGACGAGGAGGCGGCCAAGGCTGCCGTCCGCGTCAGCGCCGCCCGCAAGATCCAGGAGATCAAGTACGCGGTCACCCTCGAGAAGGAGATGACCAAGGACCAGATCCTGCAGGGCTACATGAACCTCGCCTACTACGGCGACCTGGCGTACGGCGTCGAGGCCGCGTCGCAGCACTACTTCAGCATCCCGTCCGCGAAGCTCAACCTGTCGCAGGCGGCCCTGCTCGCCGGCCTCGTCCAGAACCCCAGCCGCACGGACCCGATCCACTTCCCCGAGCGGGCGCAGGCGCGCCGCAACGTCGTGCTCGACCGCATGCACGACCTGGGCATCGTCACCGACAAGCAGTGGAAGGCCGCGAAGGCCGTCCCGGTCAAGAAGATGCTGAAGGTCAAGAACCCGGTCAGCAACTGCATGGCCTCGAGCGAGCCGTACTTCTGCAACTACGTCATGGAGTACCTCAAGGACACCAGCAACCACGGCCTCGACGCCCTCGGGAAGTCCACGCCCGAGCGGATCAAGAACCTCACCGGGGGCGGCCTGACCATCCAGACGACCCTCGACGCCACCGTGCAGGCGCAGGCACGGCAGGACGTCCTCAAGAAGGTGCCGTTCGCCAACCACGCCCTGCCGAGGGACGCGGCAGACAAGACCAAGCTCGGCCTGTCGCAGATGGTCGGCAGCGCCGCCTCCATCGTCGAGCCGAGCACGGGCCGTGTCCTCGCCATGGTGCAGAACAGCAAGTACCCGACCACCAAGAAGGAGCAGAGCTCCTACGGGTACACCCAGGTCAACTGGAACGTCGACACCAAGTACCAGGGCACGACCGGGTTCCAGTTCGGCTCGACGGCCAAGATGTTCGCGATCGTGCGGGCGCTGGAGACCGGCACCCCCGTCAGCGGCACGGTGCCCTCGAAGTTCGCCAGCCCGACCAAGCCTGCGTACTACTCGTACCAGGAACAGGGGCCCTGCGGTGACCCGAAGGGCTGGTCGGTCCACAACGACTACGCCGTCGGCGGCAAGCCGATCCCGCTGAAGAAGGCCACGGCCGACTCCATCAACACCGCGTTCGCGTCGCTGTCCATGAAGCTGGGCACCACCAAGGTCCGCGACACCATGACCAAGATGCACCTGCTCCAGGGCGACGGCAGCAAGATCGGCTGCAACCCCTCCGCGGTGCTCGGCACCGGGGTGGTCACCCCCCTGACGCTCGCGTCCTCGTACGCGACGCTCGCCAACAACGGCAAGTACTGCCCCCCGAACCCGATCCTGTCGATCACGACGGCCGACAAGAAGCCGCTCAAGATCGGCACCCCCACCTGCAAGCAGGTCATCGACCCCGACGTGGCCAAGGGCGCGACCGAGCTGCTCACCGGCGTCATCAAGAACGGCACCGGCGTGCGGGCCAAGCTCGGCGCCCGTCCTGCGGCCGGCAAGACCGGCACGACTGACGACCACGTCGAGTCCTGGTTCGTCGGCTACACCGCCCAGCGCGCCACGGCCGTATGGGTCGGCACGCCGTACTCCCAGCAGGGGATGCGCCACATCACGCTCGCCGGCCAGTCCTACTCCGGCGTCTTCGGTGGTGACATCGCCGCGCCGATCTGGAAGGACCTCACGGAAGCCGCGTCGCAGGGGCTGCCGATCCGTGACTTCGACACCCCGAGCGACAAGATCCTCAACGGCGACAGGGTCGCGGTCCCCTTCGTCGGCGGCATGACCGTCGAGGAGGCCACGGCCCGCCTCAAGGAGGCCGGGTTCAACGCCCAGGTCGCCGGCAGCACCAACAGCGGCTACGCCCGCGGCATCGTGGTCTACACCGACCCGAGCGGCACGGCCATGCGCGGTTCGACGGTGAGCCTCTACACCTCGACGGGCTACGTCCCCCCGCCGCCGCCGAAGTCCACGCCGAAGCCGACGAGCACTCCCAAGCCGACGGCGACGACCCCGAAGCCGACAAAGACGAAGAAGCCGCCGCCGCCGAAGAAGTAGGCGTCAGGCGAGACGAAGGCCCCCACTGCGCGCGGTGGGGGCCTTCGTCGTCGGTGCGGCGCCGCGGTCAGCGGGCGGCGAGCGCCGCTTTGACGACGGCCGCGACCCGGCCGCCGTCCGCGCGACCGGCCACGACCGGGGAGGCGGCCTTCATGACCTGGCCCATCTGCTGCACACCGGTCGCGCCGGTCTGCTCGATGGCGGCGGCGACGATGGCCGCGAGCTCGTCGTCCGAGAGCTGGGCGGGCAGGTAGGCCTCGAGGATCGCGAGCTCGGCGTCCTCGGTGGCCGCGAGCTCCGGCCGGCCGGCGCCGGTGTAGGCAGCCGACGCCTCCTTGCGCTTCTTGGCCTCCTTCGCGAGCACCTTGAGGACCTCGTCGTCGGTGAGCTCACGGGACTCGGTGCCGGCGACCTCCTCGGTGGTGATGGCGGTCAGGACCATGCGCAGCGTGCCGGAGCGCACCTGGTCGCGCTCGCGCATGGCGTCGGTGAGGTCGCGCTGGACGGTGGCCTTGAGGCTCTGCTCGGTCATGGGCCCAGTCTCGCAGGCGAGGTGCACGCGCCCCAACCGACTTGTCCCGGGCCCCGGTTTGCGAGGATGGGGCCGGTGAGGACACTTCTGCGGACGGTGGGCGGCGTGGCCGCGCTGGGTGCGGCCGGGCTCGGGTGGGCCGGCCTCGTCGAGCGCAACTGGTACACCCTGCGCAGGTTCACCGTCCCGGTGCTGCCCCGGGGCGCCCGCCCGTTGCGGGTCCTGCAGGTCTCCGACCTGCACCTCATGCCGGCGCAGCAGCGCAAGGTCGAGTGGGTGCGCGGGCTCGCGGCCCTGGCGCCCGACCTCGTCGTCAACACCGGCGACAACCTCGCCTCGGTCGACAGCGTCCCCGGCGCCCTGCGCGCCATGGAGCCGCTGCTCGAGGTGCCCGGCGTGTTCGTCATGGGGTCCAACGACTACTACGCGCCCGTGCCGAAGAACCCGGCCCGCTACCTCACCCGCCGGCACGCGCAGGCGCCTCCCGGTCGCACGCTGCTGCCCGTCGACGACCTGCGCGCCGGCATGGTCGCCGGCGGCTGGACCGACCTGGACAACGTGCGCACCAACCTGCACGTCGGCGGGCTGGACCTGGAGCTGGTCGGCACCGACGACGCCCACATCCAGCTCGACCGCTACTCCTCCGTGGCGGCGCCGGCGTCGACCTCGGCCGCGCTCACGATCGGCGTGACGCACGCGCCGTACCAGCGGGTCCTGGACCCCATGGCCGCCGACGGTGCGCGGCTGCTCATCGCCGGGCACACGCACGGGGGGCAGCTCGCGCTGCCGGTGTACGGCGCCCTGGTGACCAACTGCGACCTGCCCACCAACCGCGCCAAGGGGCTCTCGCGGTGGTGGCCGGGAGCCGGGTCGACGCCGTCGTCCCGGGCCCCGCACGACGCCGCGTGGCTGCACGTGTCGGCGGGGCTCGGCACCTCGCCGTACGCGCCGGTGCGCTTCGCCTGCCGACCCGAGGCCACCCTGCTCACGCTGCTGCCGCGGTAGGCCGGCGGTCGCGGCCGGACTGCGTAGGCGCCTCCCCAACCAGACCGGCCGGGGCCGATTGGGAGGCACGGTGGGGCGTGGGCTAGCATTCCTTGTCGCTGCCCACACTGGCGCCTGACCTCGTCAGCGCCGGTCCGGCAGCGACTGCCACGGGGTGTGGCGCAGCTTGGTAGCGCGCTTCGTTCGGGACGAAGAGGCCGCAGGTTCAAATCCTGTCACCCCGACCCTGGGATCCACACGAAGGCCCTCTACCGCACCAGCGGGGAGGGCCTTCGTCGTGCTCAGGACCCGGTCAGCGACGTGCCGGCGACACCCGTGCACCAATCCGTTGCCCCGCTCGGACACGAACCGCAAGCCGTCAGCGCACCACACGACGGCGGCTCGGGTCGCCCGACAAAGGAGTCCACGCATGCGCACCACCTCCAAGATCGCCGCCGTAGCACTCGGCACCACAGCCTTGGTCCCGTTCCTCGGCGCGGGCGTCGCCCAGGCTGCGGACGGCAGCACCATGGCCACCCTGCGCCCGGTCGCGCTCAACGGGGTGCCGGCCAACGGCACCGCGATGGTCACCGTCACCGGCAACCGCATCAACGTCACGATGGCCGCCTCCGGCCTGCTGCCCGACAACCCCCACGCGGCCCACATCCACTTCGGCGCCTCCGCGCGTCACGAGTGCCCGACCGCCAGCGACGACACCAGCGGCGACGGCACCCTGAACACCACCGAGGGCGGCCCCGCCTACGGGGACATCGTCGTCTCCCTGACCAAGACCGGTGACACCTCCCCGAAGAGCGGACTCGCGGTCGACCGCTTCGACACCGCTCCCGGCGGCAAGATCCAGTACGAGCGCGGCTCGATCAACGTCTCCTCCGACGTGGCCCAGGCCATCGTCGACGGCAAGTCGGTCGTCGTGGTGCACGGCGTCGACCACAACAACGACGGCAAGTACGACGGCAACACCAAGAGCGACCTCGACCCCAGCCTGCCCACCGAGGCCACCGACCCGGCCATCTGCGGCGTCCTGGCGGCTGCGCCGGCCGGCGGCATGGACACCGGCGCCGGGGGCACGTCCGACAACAGCACGGGCATGCTCGCCCTCGGTGGCGGCCTGCTCCTCGCCGCTGCCGGCACGGGCACGTTCACCGCTCGCAAGGCTCGCAACCGCGCCTGATGGCCCACCTCACACGGTTCGGTGACCGCCGCGGCAGCCTTGCCGCGGCGGTCACCGTGCTGCTCCTCCTCCTCGGTGGCGGCCTGGTCGCCAAGGCGCTGACCCGGCCCGAGGCGCCGGCGCAGCCTCCTGCCGCTGAGGCCGTGGCCCCGACCACCGCCCCACCCGTCGCACCGCAGGCGACGACTCCTACGACGAGGCCCGGCGCCGGCCCGGCCAAGCCCTCGTCGGCCCCCAGCCCGGACTTCGGGCCGATCATGGAGCCCAGCCCGCCCGTGTCACTCGACATCCCCTCCATCGGGGTCGACACCAAGGGCATCGTCGACCTCGCACTGGACAAGGACGGCAAGCTCCAGGCGCCGACCGACTTCGCCAAGGCGGGCTGGTACGCCGCGGGTCCCACCCCAGGCGAGTTCGGGCCGGCCGTGATCGGCGCCCACGTCGACAGCAAGTCCGGCCCCGCCGTCTTCTACCGCCTCGGCGCCCTGCGGAAGGGCGCGCAGGTGTCCGTGCATCGCAAGGACGGCTCGACCGCCAGGTTCGTCGTCGACCGGGTGGCCCGCTACTCCAAGGCCGACTTCCCCACGGCCATGGTCTACGGCGACACCAAGGGACGCGCCGAGCTGCGCCTCATCACCTGTGGCGGCGCTTTCGACCACGCCACCGGACACTACGTCGACAACATCGTCGCCTTCGCCCACCTGACGTCCTGACCAGCGGGCCGCGGGGTCAGTCGAGCTGCGGGTGCCTCCCGAAGCGGCGGATCTCGTGCGGCCAGCCGCACCCCTCGGCGATCCTGGCCCCCCAGTACTTGGCGTCCTCCTCCGTCTCGACGTCCACGACGGCGAACCCGCCCAGGAACTCCTTGGTCTCCACGTAGGGGCCGTCGCTCACGATGGGCGTCCCACCGGTGGGGTCGACGTTGAAGACGGGACCGTCTTCCTCCAGGCCCCCGGCGAAGACGTAGACCCCGGCGGCCTTCATCTCCTCGACGACCGCCATCGCGAGCGGCGCACGCGACCCGAACCACTCCTCGGTGTGGTCGCCCACCCACTGCTGGTTGAAGTGCAGGAGGTACTCCGTCATGACTGCTCCTTCGGCTCGAGCAGGCCCGGTGGCCCGCCTTCACCCACTCCACGAACGGCGAGCGGCGATTCCGACACGGTCTCCCGGCCCATGTAACACGAGTCCGTCACGGCACAGGACCTTGAACCGCTCCGCTCACGAGCCGGACCGGTCTGCGAACGCCCGTCGGATAGCGTCCACGGATGGGCGTGCGCAACTACCTTGTCGAGGGCGTCTCCGGCACCGGCAAGACCTCGGTGTGCCACGAGCTGCGGCGCCGGGGTTTCGAGGCCGTCAACGGCGACACCGACCTCGCCTACCAGGGTGACCCCGCGACCGGTCGACCGACCGACGGCCCGCCCTCGCACTGGCACCACATCTGGGCCGTCGACCGCGTCCGTGCGCTGGTCGCCGACCGGCGCCAGCCGGTGACCTTCTTCTGCGGGGGCTCCCGCAACGTCGAGGCGTTCCTCGACCTCTTCGACGGCGCCTTCGTCCTGGAGGTCGACCTCGACACCCTGCAGCTGAGGCTCGACGAACGACCCGAGGACGAGTTCGGCGGCACCCAGTCCGAGCGTGAACTGGTCCTCCGACTCCACCGCACGAAGGAGGACACACCGAGGGGCGCGACCACGATCGACGCCACGGCGCCGCTCGACCACGTCGTCGACGCGATCCTGTTCCACGTCGGACGGTCGTGACCAGGGCCTTCGGTGGCGAGGTCGGTGGGCACGGTTGCGGGTCGAGAGGGAGCAGTCCCCAACGGGCTGGTTCCAGGCGCCGGCGGGTTCGGCTGGTTCTAGGCCCGGGCGGGCTCGGCCAGGGCCTCGAGGAAGGCGTCGGGGTCGGCGGGGCGGCCGATGTGGTGGCCCTGCGCGAAGTCGACGCCTTCCGCCTCGAGCACGTGCAGGATCTCGGGAGAGCCGACGAACTCGGCCACTGCCTGCTTGCCGAGCCGGTGCGCGATGGCGACGACGGAGCTGACGATGGCGCGGTCGGTGGCGTTGACGTCGCAGGCCGTCACGAACTCGCCGTCGATCTTGACGTAGTCGAACGGCAGGTTCTTGAGGTAGTGGAAGGACCCGAACCCGGCGCCGAAGTCGTCGAGCGCGAACCGGCACCCCTCGGCACTCAGCCGCTCGACGAACCCCCGGGCAGCCTCGAGGTCGGCCACCGCGGCGGTCTCGGTGACCTCCAGGACGAGCCCGGAGGGGTCGACCCCGTGCTGGTCGAGCGTGTCGAGGACGACGCGCTCCAGGACCGCGTCACCGACGCTGCGCCCTGACAGGTTGACCGCCAGCTCGAAGTCGGGCTGCACGGCCCGGCACCGGGCCAGCAGGGGCACCGCGTGCTCCACGACCCACCGGTCGACGTCGAGGATGAGGTCGGAGAGCTCCGCGTGGGGCAGGAACTGCGCCGGGGACACGGCGGTGTCGCCCGCACCGAGACGCAGCAGCGCCTCGGCGCCGATGACCCGTCCGGCACGCACGTCCCAGATCGGCTGCAGCTGGAGCCGGAAGCCTCCCTCGGCGAGCGCCTGCTCGAGCCGCTCGGTCAGCGTGAGGACGGGGGCGTCGGCGGTCGCGCCGGCCTCCGGCGGGCACTCGGCACCGGTCGGCAGGACGGCCCAGCCGTCGCGACCGGTGTTCTTGGCCTGGTACATCAGGGCGTCGGCGCTGGACATCAGCTCCTCGGCCGACTGGCTGTCGCCCTCGATGACGACGGCACCGACACTGGCGGTCACCGCGTCGGCGGCCGGCCCGAGCGTCGTCTCGTGGGCACGGACCGCCGCCACGAGGTTCGCGGCGACGAGCTCGGTGCCGGCGAGGTCGGTCTCGATGAGCAGGACCGCGAACTCGTCACCACCGAGCCGGGCCACGACGTCGCTGGCCCGGACGCTGCGCCGCAGCACCCCGGCCAGCCCGACGAGCAGCTCGTCGCCGGCGCCGTGGCCCAGGGTGTCGTTGACCTCCTTGAAGTGGTCGAGGTCGATGAGGAGCAGCGCACCGCGGGCGCCGTAGCGGCGGCAGTAGGCCAGGTGGCGGTCGAGCTCGGCCGAGAACTTGCGCCGGTTGGCCAGCCCGGTGAGGACGTCGTGGTCGGCGAGGTGCGCCAGCTGCTGCTCGTAGACGAAGCGCTCGGACACGTCGGCGAAGTTCACGAGCACCTCGTCCTCGGCGCCGGCCAGGACCGTGCTGGAGAGGCTGAGGTGCACCTGGCCCCCGGCGGGGGTGACGACGGTCCAGTCCGCCCGGCCGGCGGCCGCGTCACCGTCGGTCGCGCCGGCGAGCAGCTCGGCGACGGTCTCGTCCTGGGCGGCGCCGAGCCCGGCAAGCGGCATACCCACCAGGTCGTCCTCGTCGCGGCCGAGGAGGACGCACAGCGAGGGGTTGACCTGGCGGATGACGCCGTCGCGGCCGAGGACGGCGATGCCGTGGGGCGCGTCGACGAACAGGCGCTGCACGCGGTCGTGGCTGGCCCGGAGCTCGCGCTCGCGGGCACGGTCGCGACTGACGTCGCGCGCCATGATGAGGGCCGCGCCGGAGGTGGTCGAGGTGCCCGGCAGGGGGCTGACCCAGACCTCGTGCTCGTCACCGGTCTCCACGGCCGTGAGCTCGACGACACCCTCACGTCCCTCGATGGCCGCCTCGATGAGCGGCTGGAGCAGCGCGGCGTTGCGCGGGCTGAACACCTCGTCCACCTGGCGGCCGGCGGCGTGGGCCAGGCCCTGCCGCCGCGCCCCGCCTCCGGTGGACAGCGACACCTCCAGGGTGCGGTCGAGCACGAGCACGCTGGTGTCGGGGAGGTGGTCCATGGAGAGCCGCCAGAGGGCCTGGGCCTCCTTGAGCTCCCGGCGCAGCTCGACGGCAGCGGTGGTGTCCACGGCCACGCCCAGGTACCCGACGAGGTCACCGTCGTCGCTGCGGATCTCGGTCACGGCGAGCCGCACCGAGATCCGTCGGCCGTCCCGGCGGATGTAGGTCCACTCGCGGCTGGGCATCTGGTGCTCGGCAAGCGTCGCGAACACCTCGATCCCCGGCGCCACACCGAGCTGTCCAGCGGCGGCGGCGAGCTCCTCGGCGTCGTGGATGAGCTCGTGCACGGGACGCCCGACGGCCTCGACGGCGGTGTAGCGCAGCATCTGCTCGGCGCCGAGGTTGAAGTCGGTGATCCGGCCCTGCGGGTCGGTGGCGATGATGCTGGTCAGCGTCGCGCCGCCCATGATGCCGCGCAGCTGGGCTGCGGCCTCCCGCTCGGTCGTGCTCTCGCGGGCGAAGCGGCGTACGACGGACTGCACCACCGGGGCGGCGAGCAGCGCGACGCCCGCCCACACCAGGGCCGGACGCCATTCCAGCCCGGCGTCGCGGGCGTCCCCGGCCAGCAGGGCCGGGCCGAGGAAGGCGAGCGCCGCCAGCAGCGCGGCCACGGCGAGGTCACCGAACGTCCCGAACAGGGCCAGCCACACGATCGGTACGCCGACGAGCGAGCCCACGCCCGAGACCGCACCTCCCAGCGCGTCACGGAGCAGGCCCACGCACAGCAGGACGAGCCACGGCCCGACGGGGTCCACCCAGGTCCGACGCCGTCCCCGCGCCGCCACCCAGATCGCCACCAGGGCGATGCCGAGCACGGCGAGCGCCGACCCCGCCTGTGGTGACAGCTGCTGCCGGGAGGGCGCCAGGATGGCCCCGGCCGCACCGAGGAGCAGCACGGCGAAGGGCACGACGTCCTGCTCGGTGGGGCGTGCACCGGTCGCGGCTCGCGTGAAGGTGCTGGCGACCCGGACGACCACGGCGTGCTTGCGCGGGCGCGTCGTCCCGGTCGTCACGCCGACGCCTGGGGCGCGCCGAGCGGGATGACCGCGTAGATGTCGGCCGTCGACGTCTCGTGGTCCGCGCTGGCCCAGCTCGGCTTCAGCAGCACGAGGTCGGGCAGCACCCACTCCGGGCCGCGGTAGCCCTCGAGGGCGCCCACGAGCCGCTCGAGGTAGGGCAGGCTCGTGTCGGCAGTCACCTCCCCCACCGGGACCTGCGGCTTGAAGCGGCGGCGGTCCACGTGCAGGCCCATGGTCTGGACCACCTCGGGGATCGCCCGGGCGATGCTGCGCAGCTGGTCCACCTGGCCGGCGAGCGGGGCGCACACCGTGAGGTCCCCCTCCCCCGCCAGGGCCGAGCAGCCGGCCATCGACAGTCGCGGCGCAGGGGCCCAGTCGGCGGCCGCGGCCACGAGGCGGTCGGCCAGCCCGGCCGCGTCGGCCCGGGCGAGGTTGCCGAAGCTCGTCACGTGCACGTGCATGTCATCCACGGACACGGGCGTGAACTCCCGCTGGTGCCCCGCGACGGATCGGACCACGTCGGCCAGCTCGGCCACCGCCTCGTGCGGCGGGAAGAACGCAGCGTGCAACAGCATGGTGCTCCTTCCAGCGGCTCGGTCACGCGTGCCTGGTGCGGGAGGCACCCTGCGTGGTGTGGAGGATGATATGTGCGGTCTGTATGCCTTCGCGGTCTCTTGACGCGCGCCGCCCCGCATCCGGACCGATCGGCCGATGCGCTGCACCGTTGCTGCACTGTGGCAGGGCCCGGGGGCCGCGCATAGGGTCGTCCCATGCCACAGACCGTCAAGGGCGTCATCGCCCGCAGCAAGGGCGCCGAGGTCGAGCTCGTCGACGTCGTCGTGCCGGACCCGGGCCCCGGAGAGGCCGTCGTGCAGGTGCAGTCGTGCGGCGTCTGCCACACCGACCTGCACTACCGCGAGGGCGGCATCAACGACGAGTACCCCTTCCTGCTGGGCCACGAGGCCGCCGGGGTCGTGGAGGCGGTCGGCGAGGGCGTCACCGAGGTGGCCCCCGGCGACTTCGTCATCCTCAACTGGCGTGCCGTGTGCGGGCAGTGCCGCGCCTGCGCCAAGGGCAAGCCCTGGTACTGCTTCAACACCCACAACGCCAAGCAGAGGATGACGCTCGAGGACGGCACCGAGCTCTCGCCCGCGCTGGGCATCGGCGCGTTCATAGAGAAGACCCTGGTGGCCGCCGGGCAGTGCACGAAGGTCGACCCCGAGGCCGACGCGGCCGCCGTCGGCCTGCTCGGGTGCGGGGTGATGGCCGGGTTCGGTGCGGCCGTCAACACCGGTGGCGTCGGGCGCGGCGACTCGGTCGCCGTCATCGGCTGCGGCGGCGTCGGCAATGCCGCCATCGCCGGCGCGGTGCTCGCAGGCGCGACGACCGTCGTCGCCGTGGACGTGGACGACCGCAAGCTCGAGGGCGCGAGGTCGTTCGGCGCGACCCATACGGTCAACGGCAAGGACGAGGACGTCGTCGAGCGGATCCGCGAGCTGACCGGCGGGTTCGGCGCCGACGTCGTCGTGGAGGCTGTCGGCCGCCCCGAGACCTACGAGCAGGCGTTCTACGCCCGCGACCTCGCCGGCACGGTGGTCCTCGTCGGCGTCCCCACCCCGGACAAGGAGGTCATCCTCCCGATGATCGAGGTCTTCGGTCGAGGCGGCGCGCTCAAGTCCAGCTGGTACGGCGACTGCCTCCCCTCGCGCGACTTCCCGATGCTCGTCGACCTCTACCGGCAGGGACGGTTCGACCTCGACGCCTTCGTGAGCGAGCGCATCGGCCTCGGTGACGTCGAGGCGGCCTTCCACAAGATGGAGCGCGGCGAGGTGCTGCGGTCGGTGGTGGTCCTGTGAGCGACTCCAGCGACTCCGGTATGCCGTCGATCGCTCCCTCCGCGGGCGGCGTGCGGGTCGAGCGGCTGGTGACGTCGGGCCAGTTCGAGCTGGACGGCGGCAGCTGGGACGTCGACAACAACGTCTGGGTCGTCGGTGACGACAAGGAGTGCGTCATCATCGACGCCGCGCACGACGGCCGCGCCATCGTGAAGTCGATCGACCGGCAGCGCAAGGTCGTGGGGGTCATCTCCACCCACGCCCACAACGACCACATCAACGCGGTCGGCGAGGTCTGCGACGGCACGCGCGCCCCGGCCTACCTGCATCCCGCGGACCGGATGCTGTGGGACGAGCTCTACCCCGTCACCCCCGACCACGAGCTGGCCGACGGCCAGGTCATCCGGGTCGGCGACGTCGACCTGCACGTCATCCACACCCCCGGCCACACCCCGGGCTCGTGCTGCCTCTACGCGCCGGCGCTCGGCGTCCTCTTCACCGGCGACACCCTGTTCAACGGTGGCCCCGGCGCCACGGGGCGGTCCTACAGCGACTTCGGGACCATCATCGAGTCGATCCGCGACAAGGTCCTCACCCTGCCCGACGAGACGGTCGTGCTGACCGGGCACGGCGACTCGACGGTCATCGCTGCGGAGGCGCCGCACCTCCAGGAGTGGCTCGACCGCGGCCACTGACCGAGGCTGCCGACCCGCCGTCAGGCCCGTCTACAGGACGTAGACGGCGAGCAGCGTCACGGCGACGGCTGCGAGGTAGACCATGACGACCGTGCCCGCGACGTAGGCGGCGGTGTGGCCCACCCACCACCGCGAGGAGTGGTGGGTCACGTGGAGACGGTCGTGTGTCGTGGACATCGTGCGCATGGTGCGCACCCCCTCACCTCGGGTACCCGGCCACCTCGAGCGTACGCCGAGGGCGCCGGACGACGCCGCGCCACGCCGCGGGCGTCAGCCCTGGTAGCTCTCCACGACCTTGGCGTCCCGCACCTGTGCACCGGTCGGGTCCTCACCGAACTCGCGCCGCGCCCGCCGCTGGCGCAGCAGGTCCCAGCACTGGTCGAGCTCGACCTCGATGGTCCGCAGCCGCTGGTTCTCCTCCTCGACACTGATCTCGCCGGCGCCGAGCTGCGTGCGCAGCCCGTGCTCCTCGTCGATGAGGCCCCTGATGTGCTGCTGGATGTCGATGTCGTCGGCCATCCGCCCACTATCGCACCGGCCCACAGCGCTGGCGAGGGCTGCGCGCGGTGCGCGAGACCCCACGGTCAGGAGCGGGGAGCGCCCTTGAGCTCGGGGAACTGGTCGTCCCGGAACTCCTCCGACAGCGACCTCCCCCCGTCGAAGGCCCGCTGCTCGCGGTCGCGCAGCGCCACCCGGCGGATCTTCCCGGAGATCGTCTTGGGCAGCTCGTAGAACTCGAGGCGGCGGACCCTCAGGTACGGCGCGAGGTGCTCGCGCGCGTACGCCAGGATCTGCTTGGCCGTCTCGGCGTCAGGCTCCCACCCTGCCGCCAGCGCGACGTAGGCCTTGGGCACGGCGAGCCGCGTCGGGTCCGGCGCCGGCACGACGGCCGCCTCGGCCACGGCCGGGTGCTCGATGAGCACGCTCTCGAGCTCGAACGGCGAGATCTTGTAGTCGCTGGCCTTGAACACGTCGTCGGTGCGGCCGATGTAGGTGATGTAGCCGTCCGCGTCCCGCTGGGCCACGTCGCCGGTGTGGTAGAAACCGCCGGCCATCGCGTCGGCCTGGCGCTCGGGGTCGCCGAGGTAGCCGGTCATGAGGTTGACCGGGTGTCTGGACAGGTCCAGGACGATCTCGCCCTCGTCGCCGACCTCGCCGGTGAGGGGGTCGACGAGCGCCACCGGGACGCCGGGCATAGGCCGGCCCATCGACCCCGGCTTCACGCGGTCGCCGGCGATGTTGCCGATCTGCAGGGTGGTCTCGGTCTGGCCGTAGCCGTCACGGATCGTCAGGCCCCAGGCCTTCTCGACCTGGCTGATGACCTCGGGGTTGAGCGGCTCCCCCGCGGCGAGCAGCTCGCGCAGCGACCCGCTGCCGCCCCCGAGGTCAGCCTGGATCAGCATGCGCCACACCGTCGGCGGCGCGCAGAAGGTCGTCACCCCGGCCCGGCGGATCTGGTCAAGCAGTGCGGCCGCGTCGAACCGCGTGTAGTTGTAGACGAAGATCGTCGCCTCCGCGATCCAGGGCGCGAAGAAGCACGACCAGGCGTGCTTGGCCCAGCCGGGTGAGCTGATCGCGAGGTGCACGTCGCCGGGCCGGCCGCCGATCCAGTACATCGTCGACAGGTGCCCGACGGGGTAGGAGACCTGCGTGTGCTCGACGAGCTTGGGCTTGCTGGTCGTCCCGGAGGTGAAGTAGACGAGCAGCGGGTCGGTCGCGGCGGTGACGCCGTCGAACGGATGTCCTTGCGCTGCATACGAGTCGGCGTAGGAGTGCCAGCCGTCGACATCGCCCACGGCGACGCGGAGATAGTCGCCCGGCACCTCCTCGAACTTGGGTGCGTCGACGGCGTTGGCCACGACGACGCGGGCACCGCCACGGTCGACCCGGTCGCGCAGGTCGGCCGGTCCGAGGGCGGCGGTGGTGGGCATGATGACCGCCCCCAGCTTGGCCACCGCGAGCATCGTCTCCCAGAGCTCGACCTGGTTGCCGAGCATGAGCAGGACCCGGTCACCCTTCCCGACGCCCAGCCCCTCGAGCCACGCTGCAACCTGGTCGGACCGGCCGGCCATCTCGTCGTAGGTGACCTTGGTCTGCGACCCGTCCTCCTCGACGATCCACAGCGCGAGGTGTTCGTTGCCGCGCGCCACGGCGTCGAACCAGTCGACGGCCCAGCTGAACCGCTCGCCCACGTCGGGCCAACGGAACTCGGTGAGCGCACGGTCGTGCTGGCCGGCGAGGCGCAGCAGGGTGTCGCGCGCCTCGCGGTAGGCAGCGGTGCCGGAGGACGGGGTGGACGTCGTCGTCATGCCCCGACCCTGCTACGACTGGCCGAGGTCGGCAAGCAGCGTCGTGAACCACTCGACCGAGGGGTCGAAGGCCTTGCCACCCTTGATGCGCGAGAACTCGATGGCCCGCAGCTCGTCGCCGCGCTCCTCGTCGTGCCCGACGACCCCGGACTCGCCGCGCAGGGCCGCGTCGACGGCGTGGTCGGTGCACTCCCGGATGAGGCTGAGGTCGGCGGCGTTCGGGGCCGCCGACCGCGAGAAGTAGCCGCTCTTCTGCACGAGCACCTTGTCGGCGCCGAGCAGCTCGGCGAACTGCTTGGCGAACCACTGCCCGGGGTTGACCTTGTCGATCTGCACGTGGCCGAAGGGGTCCCGCGGCACCTCCGCGCCGGACTGCTCCATCGACGCCACTATCTCGGAGAGCCCGGCCCCCTCGGAGACGAAGAGGTTGACCCCGTCGAGCTCGTCCATCACGCCGCGCAGGCGCCTGGCCTCCTCCTCGATGTCGAAGGGCCGCTCGGGCAGGAAGACGCCGTGCACGTCCCAGCGCTCCGGCGCGTTCTCCAGCCAGCCGGCGAAGTCGGCCTGCTGCACCCAGCGGTGGTGCTCGAGGGCGGTCGCTGCCGTCAGCCAGCCGCAGTTGCGCCCCATGACCTCGTGGACGATGAGCATGCGGGGGTTGGAGGAGTGCTCGGCGACGATGTTGCGGGCGTAGACCGCGCCCTGCTCCGCTGCGGTCCAGGCCCCGAGCGACTGACGGATGGGGACCACGTCGTTGTCGATGGTCTTCGGGAGGCCGACGACCGTGAGCTCGTAGCCGTTGGAGTGCAGGTAGGCGGCGAGGTCGGCGGCCGTGCCGTTGGTGTCGTCGCCGCCGATGGTGTGCAGCACGTCCACGCCGTCCCTCGTCAGCTGCTCGGCAGCGACGTGCAACGGGTCCTGCCCCTCCCGCACGAGCCCTCGCTTCACGCAGTCCTTGACGTTGGTGAGCTTGACCCGGCTGTTGCCGATCGGGCTGCCACCGAAGGCGTGCAGCCGGTGGGCGTGGGCGCGCACCTCCTCGGTGACCTCGACCGAGTGACCGGTGAGCAGCCCGGCATACCCGTTGCGGTAGGCGATGATCCGCACGTCGGGGGCGATCTCGGTGTAGCGCTCGATGAGGCCACCGACGGCCGAGGACAGACAGGGGGCGAGTCCGCCCGCGGTGAGCATGGCGACGGTCTGCACTGGCATGGGTCCACTCTGCCGCGTGTTCGCGGGTCCGGCCAGAGCGCCACTCAGCGGATGGACATGACGGCGCCGGGCCGCTCCCACTGCATCACCGCGAGGAGCGGGCCCGCCGGCAGCGAGATGCAGCCCGCGGTGCCGTGGCCGAGGTCGACGTGGAAGAAGATCGCCGAACCCCGGCCGGGCGTGCGCGACTCGTTGTAGCCGACGACCTGGGCGTAGTCGTAGGCCGGGCTGTTGAGCAGCTCCTCGGCCGAGTCCCACCGGCCGTTGGTGGGCGTGCGCTGGTGGGTGTTGTAGAGCGAGGACCCGCTGTCGTCGACCCAGACGTCCTGGCTGTCGACACGGAACCAGCCCATGGCCAGGCCCGGGTTGGCGCGCACGCCGAAGCCGCCGCGCAGCGGGAACGTGCCGACCGGCGTGCGCAGGTCGCCCTCCCTCTTGGCCGAGCTCACCCCGTTGCGGCCGACGTGTCCCGAGTAGGGGCCCAGGGACAGCAGGTAGCGGCCGCCGGACCGTCGGCACGCGCGGACGGTCGCCGAGGACCCGGCCGAGGTGACGAGGACGACCTGCGACGCCGTGACGCCTGACGGCACCTGGCAGGTCGCGGCCGCGGGAGTTGGGGACGGCTTGGGTGCGGGCCTGCTGGATGGCTGCGCGCTCGGCCTCGTCGTCGTCGGGCGGTGCGACGGCTTGGGCCTGGGCTTCGGCTCGGGTTTGGGTTTGGGTTTGGGTGCGGGTTTCGCCCGGGTCGTCGTGGGGGTGGTCGGCGACGTCGGTGCCGGCGCGACGGTAGTCGTGCTCGAGGTGGCGCTGGGAGCAGAGGTCGTCGGCGCGGCGGCCTGTCGTTCGCCCCCACAGCCTGCGGCGCCGAGGACCGCGAGCGCGACGGTGGCCGAGACGAGCACCGGACGGATGCGGCTCATCGGTCGAAGTGCTGCAGGTCGGGGTTGCTCCACAGGCCGCCCCAGTGCAGGCCCTGGGAGGTGAACGCGCGGACGGCTGCGCTGCCGCTGGAGGAGAACACCCCGGCGGCGGGTCCGCGCCGGGTCAGCCAGTAGCGGTCGGGGTACACGGTGCCGTCGTCGGCGACATACGGGTTCTCGAAGTCGTTGACGTCGATGGCCGTGCCGTAGGCGTGCTTGCTGTAGACCTTGCTCGCCTCCTGGCCACCGACGTAGCGGCAGTTGAAGGCCGAGGTGTTGTCGGCCTCCATCGCGGCGTAGTCGTCGGCACCGGGCCCCTTGGGGTTGTGGCCCCAGCGCGAGTCCATCGGCTTCATCTGGCGGATCCGGAAGCGCTCCCCGTAGAGGCTCGTGAAGGCTGCCGCGGCCTCGTCGGCGATGGAGGCGTTGACCACCAGGGACCCGCGGGAGCGCTTGCCGTCGAACCCCCAGAAGTTCACGCGCACCCACCTCAGCTGCGTACGCCCCACCGGGCAGCCCGGGGTCCACGAGTACCCGGCCATCCGCGACCACTCCGAGTCGGGAACCGGCCCGACGGTGGCGTTGGCCCCGGAACCGACCGCCGGCTCGTTGGCGGGGAAGCGGGTGGTGGGCTCGGCACCGGCGCGCGGCACGGGCGCGAGGGAGGTCACCGGCTTCGGTGGCTGAGCGGCCGCCCGGGTGGGCAACGGCGACGCGGTACGGCGCGTGGTCCTGGTCGATGCGGTGGCCGCCTTGGTGGCCTTGGTGACCTTCGTCGGGGCCTTCGTGGCGGTCGTGGTCCTACCAGGAGGGGTCGTGGGGAATGGCGGTGTCGTGGTGTTCGTCATCGCCCCGGTGACGTCCGCCGCGGGGGACGCGGGGTCGCCTCCGCACCCGGCGACCAGGGCGAGGGGCAGCACCAGGAGGGGCACGGCATACCGGTGTGGGAGGCGCATCGGGCCACCACTGTGCCCGGTTCGTCCCCTCCGGACAACCACGGTCCGCCGCCGGGCGACGGCTCAGCTCAGCTGTCGGAGCAGGGGCGGGCGACCGTGGGCGTCGGCAGCTTGGGTCGCGCGGGCAGCGGCGGCACGTCGGCCGCGGGGGTGAGGCCGGTGTAGGCGTTGCCGATGACCAGGTCGAGGCCGGCGCCCCGGCGGTCGTCCTTGACGAGCTGCGCGCCGGGGACGTGCTGCTTGAGCAGGGCCGCGGCGAGGTCGCCGTCCTCGCCGTAGCGGATCACGGCGGTGCCGAGCTGCATGGTGCGCAGGGGGTCGTTGGAGACGTCCTTGACCTTGAAGCCGCGGGCCGCGACCTCGTCGGCGACGGTCTTGGCCAGACCGGTCTTGTAGGTCGTGTTGTAGACGTTGACCGCCACCTCGGACGGGATCGGCTTGAGCCGTGCGGGCAGCGGCACGAGGTCCTTGTAGCCCAGGCCGACGACGACGTCGACGGTGGTGCCGGTGCGGGTGTCCTCGAAGAGCTTGGCGCCGGGGATCTGGGTCGCCGTGAGCAGCGCCTGGTCGAGCCCCTGCGGCCCGTGGTGGATCACGGCCGGCGGGGTCACGTACCAGGAGTCCGGGGCGTTGCTGATGCCGCCGACGGTGAACTTGCGCTTGCCGAGGCCGGCCGCGACCTGGGCCGCGGTGCCGCTGACCCCGGTGGCGTTCATGACGTTGACCGTGAAGGACCCACGGGCCGGCGCCGGCACGATGGTGGGCTGGCAGGCCGCCTTGGGCGGGGCCGGCGTCATCCACCCGCTGGAGTAGGCAGCGGTGATGCTCGCGGTGCCGAGCAGCACCCCCGGGACGGTGACGAACAGCATGATCTGGCGCAGCCGGTGCCGCCGCCAGACGCGGGTCGGAGTGCGGTCCTCGTCGTCCATGTCTTCTGCCCCCTGGCTCATCAACGGTGGAGCCCCAATCGTCACATCAGTCACACGAGTCACATGTCAAGCGACACGCCCGCCGGCGCGTTCGTCACCGAGCCGTGACGAAGCATCCGACGAACCGACCCCACGGCCGACCCCACGGACAGTGTCCGGCATGCGCACCGGGCCCAGGGTCGGTGCCCAGCCGGTGGGACCCCACCGCTCAGCGGGTGGGACCGGCCTGCTCAGGCGGCGACGGCGAGGTCTCGGGCGACGAGCTCGGCGACCTGCACCATGTTGAGCGCCCCGCCCTTGCGCAGGTTGTCGCCGCAGATGAAGAAGTCGAGCGTGTTGGGGAAGTCGAGCGCCTGGCGCAGCCGCCCCGCGAACCGGGGGTCCGAGCCCACGGTGTCGTTGGGCGTGGGGAACTCGGTCGTCTCCGGGTCGTCGAGCACGACGACGGCCGGCGCCTCGATGAGCGCCTGCCGGGCCTCGTCGACGTCGATCGGCCGGGCGAACGTCGCGTGAACCGCCACCGAGTGCGTCGAGACGACCGGGACGCGGACGCAGGTCGCCGACACGCGCAGGTCAGGGAGGCCGAGCACCTTGCGGGTCTCGTTGCGGATCTTGAGCTCCTCGGTGGTCCAGCCATCCTCGGCCGCGGTCCCGATCCAGGGCAGCACGTTGAGGGCCAACGGTGCCGGGAAGGGCGACTCGGTGCCGAGCTCGAACTCGATGAGGCGGCGCACGTCGCCGGGCTGCTGGCCCAGCTCGCGGTGGCCGGCCACCACCTCGAGCTCGTCGTGCAGGCGCGCCATACCGGCGCGTCCTGCACCGGAGGCCGCCTGGTAGGTGGCGACGACGAGCTCGGTGAGCTCCCACCCGGTGTGCAGCACGCCGAGCGCGTCGATCATCGTCAGGGTCGTGGCACCGGGGTTGGCGATGATGCCCTTGGGGCGGTTGCGGACCTGGAGCGGGTTGACCTCCGGCACCACCAGCGGGATGTCGGGGTCGCCGCGCAGCGCCGAGCTGTTGTCGATGACGACCGCGCCACGGGCCGCCGCGACCGGGGCCCAGTGGGCGGCGACCGGTGCGGGCAGGTCGACGAGGGCGATGTCGACCCCGTCGAAGAACTCCGGCGTGAGGTGCTGGACGACGACGTCGCGACCGCAGACGGTCAGCTCGGTGCCGGCGTCCTCGGGCGCGGCGGCAGCCCGGATCTCCCCCCAGATGTCGGCCCGCATCGCAAGCACCTGCTGGGTGACCGAGCCCACCGCGCCCGTCGCACCCACCAGGGCCAGGGTCGGCCTGGGGGCCCTCGAGGCGAGTGAGCTCACCGGCCGCTGCCCCCGTAGACGACGGCTTCACCGTCGGCGGAGTCGAGCCCGAACGCCGTGTGGACCGCACGGACGGCGTCGTCGAGCACCTCCGCACGGGTGACGACGGAGATGCGGATCTCGGAGGTGGAGATCATCTCGATGTTGACGCCCGTGTCGGCCAGCGCCTTGAAGAAGGTGGCCGAGACGCCCGGGTGGGACCGCATGCCGGCACCCACGAGCGACAGCTTGCCGATCTGGTCGTCGTACTGGATCGAGCTGAACCCCACCGAGTCCTGCACCTTGCGCAGGGCCTGCACGCCGGTCTGCCCGTCGGTCTTGGGGCAGGTGAACGAGATGTCGGTCAGGCCGGTCTCGGTCGCCGACACGTTCTGGACGATCATGTCGATGTTGATCTCGGCGTCGGCGCAGGTCTGGAAGATCTCGGCGGCCTTGCCGGGGTGGTCGGGGACGCCGACGACCGTGATCTTCGCTTCGCTCCGGTCGTGGGCGACACCGGCGATGATGGGGGCTTCCACGGTGTCTCCTGCGGTGGTGGTGGTGGGGGTGTCCGTGACGATGGTGCCCTCCTTCGCGGAGAAGGAGCTGCGGACGTGGATCGGGATGCCGAAGCGGCGGGCGTACTCGACGCTGCGCAGGTGCAGCACCTTGGAGCCGGAGGCGGCGAGCTCGAGCATCTCCTCGTTGGAGATGCGGGCGATCTTGCGGGCCGCGGGGACGATGCGCGGGTCGGCGGTGAACACGCCGTCGACGTCGGTGTAGATCTCGCACACGTCGGCGCCGAGGGCGGCGGCCAGCGCGACGGCGGTGGTGTCGGTGCCACCACGGCCCAGCGTGGTGATCTCCTTGGTGTCCTGGCTGACGCCCTGGAACCCGGCGACGATGACGATGTGGCCCTTGTCGAGGGCGTCGGTCACCCGGCCCGGCGTCACGTCGATGATGCGCGCCTTGCCGTGCGAGGAGTCGGTGATGACGCCTGCCTGGCTGCCGGTGAAGGAGCGCACGGTGTAGCCGAGGTCGGCGATGGCCATGGCGACCAGCGCCATCGAGATGCGCTCACCCGCGGTGAGCAGCATGTCCATCTCGCGCGGCGGGGGCTGGGGGCTGACCTCGTTGGCGAGGTCGAGCAGCTCGTCGGTGCTGTCACCCATGGCCGACACGGCCACGCAGACGTCGTTGCCGGCCTTCTTCGCCTCGGCGATCCGGCGCGCGACCCTCTTGATGCTGGCGGCGTCAGCCAGCGATGAGCCGCCGTACTTCTGGACGACGATCGGCACGGTGGGACTCCTGGGGACCAGACGACGGTGCAGGGGGCGCACGTGGGGTCCACGTCCGCGCGGAGCGGCCAGTCTAACGACCGTCCTCATGGTGGGACGCGGCCGCCGCATACCGGACGCCGGGCCGCGCGGGCGCCGGGCCGCGCGGGCGGCAGCCACGCGGACGCCGTACCCAGCCGGGGTGGGCCGCGGTCCACGGATTCACCTGCTCGTTCGAGCGGCACGAGGCCCCCGTGCCGTTTACAGTGCAACCTGCTGCACCGTAGGCGGAATGTGGCTCCTCCGGCTTCGCGTCGAGGCGCCGCGGGTCAAGCAGGGGCCCCGCCGATGCCATCGCGCACGCAGCGGGTTGGACATGTCAGGGGTTGTGACCATGGGTGCCAGGAGCCGAGGCCGTGGCGCGCTCTGGCGCATCCGCGACCTGCGCGTCATCCTCCCGGCCCGGGTCCTGTCCTACACCGGCGACACCCTCACGCTGTTCGCGCTGACCCTCCGGGTGCACGACGAGGGGGGCGGCGCCAGCGGTATGGCACTGCTCCTCGCCGCCTTCGCCCTGCCGATGGCGCTCACCGTGGGGATCGCCGGGCACGTCGCCGACCGCTGCGACTCCCGGCGGGTCCTGGTCACCGCCTCGCTCGTGCAGGCCGCCGCCCTGGCCGGCCTCGTGCTGACCGGCACCGGACCGCAGATGTACCTCTTCGTCATCGCCCTGCAGCTCGGCCAGTCCTTCGCCAACCCGACCTGGGCCGCGCTGCTGCCGCGAGCCGTCGGCGAGCACAACCTGGGCCGGGCCACGGCCGTCCAGCAGGGGGCGCTCGCCGTCACCGGCGTGGTCGGTGCCGCGGTGGCCGGCGTGAGCGCCGGTCACTTCGGTCACGACGCACCCCTGTGGATCGCCCTCGGCGCCTTCGTGGCCCTCGCCGCCGCCGCAGCCGCCGTGCGGACCCGACGGCGCGGTGACCGGCACGCCGCCCCGCTCACCCTCGCCGCCCAGGTCTGGTCGGCGGCGGGCTTCCGGGTGCTGCACGCCGACCCCGTCAGCTGGACCCTGCTGTCGTCGATGGTGCCCTTCGTGCTGGCCCTGGAGACGGCCAACGTGCTCGAGGTCTTCCTCGTCCGGGACAGCCTCGACGCGTCGACGACCGTCTTCGGCCTGGTCCAGGCCGCGAGCGCCGCCGGCACCGTGGCCGGCGCCGCCTGGGCCTCCCAGATGCGCACCGAGCGCTCACGCGTGCGCCTGGCGATCGGCGGCGTGGCGGGGGCCGGCGCGTCCATGCTCGTGGCGGGCGCCGCTCCCGACGAGCTGGTGCTCGCCCTCTCCTTCGCGGGGATCGGGGTGTTCGTGATGGCCTCGACGGTGTGCCTCTGGCCGGTGCTGCTCACGCGCACCGTCGAGGCCGACCGGGGCAAGGTCAGTGCCGCGGCGAACGGCGCCAGCCGCCTCGCGTCGATGGTCGCCCTCGGCCTGGGCGCGCTCGCCGGTGGCTACCTCGGCCCCCGGTGGTCGTTCGCGCTCGCCGGGCTCACCGCCCTCGCGGTGGCCGCGCGCAGCTGGCACCACCTCGACGTCGTGCTGCTGGCCGGTGCGGCGACGCCCACCGACGCCCGCACCGACATCCCCGGCGACGCCGGCGCCGAAGCCCGGTCGGACCGGCCTGCGGAGTGGTCGGACCGCCGTACGGAGTGAACGTGCGACGATCCCGGCGCACCACCCGGGCGCCCGCCCGACACCACCGCTGACCGAACCCGACAGGGAGGACGAGCCCGAGCCATGCGCAGCCAGACACCGGCCCCGGCGATGCGGGCCGACCTCGGCGGGATGCGGGTCGCCCTGGTGCACGCCAACCCCTGGCAGACCTGGCGGCCGGTGCCCCCGTACGGCCTGTACCGGCTCCGCACCGCCCTCGAGGACTCCGGCGCGGTCGTGACGATCGTGGACCCGTACCTCGAACGGCCGGAGGACGAGGCCGAGGGGCACCTCACCACCCGCCTGCGCGAGCTGGCCCCCGACCTCGTCGGCTTCTCGCTGCGCGTCGTCGACACCCTGGTCCCGGTGGAGACCACGGACGGCGCCGACACCTCCAGCGACAGCACCCCGCTCCTGCGCCAGATCCGGGGCCTCGTGGACGCCGCGAGGCGCGGCGCCCCGGACGCCACCTTCGTCGTGGGCGGCGCGGCGTTCCCGACGGCACCGCAGATGCTCCTCGACGCGCTCGGCGTCGACCTCGGCATCCTCGGCAACGGCGAGGCCGCGGTCGTCGACCTCGCGCACCGGATCCGGACGTCGGCACCCCTGTCGGGGGTCGACGGCCTGGTCCACCGGGGCTGCACGCTGCCGGTGCGCCCCGCAACCGCCGCCCTGGCGACGACCACGCGGCGCGACCCGTTGTTCGCCCCGGTCTTCTCGGCCCCGGTCCGCACCCGCACCGGCTGCGGGATGTTCTGCTCCTACTGCACCTCGTCCAACACCTCCGGCGTCAACGCCAACTACTCCCTCGACCTCGTCCTCGACGAGATCGGCGAGGTCGTCGACCGGTCCCGGGAGATCGGGGTCGTCGGCGACATCCACTTCGCCGACGAGGAGCTCAACCTGCCCACCGAGGACCACGCCGTCGCGGTGCTGCAGGGCATCGTCGACCGCGGCTACGCACCCGACCTGCGGTGGTCCGGATACCTCAACCCGCGCCCGTTCTCCGACCGGTTGGCCGAGCTCGTCAAGGCCACCAACGGCTTCCCGGAGATCACGGTCGACTCGGCGGTCGACAGCGTCCTGCTGGCCAACCGCCGACCGGTGCGACGGCGCCACCTCGACCAGCTCGTCGACGTCCTGGTGCGGCACGAGGTCACCTCCGTGCTCAACATCATGTTCGGCATGCCCGGCGAGACCTGGGAGACCGCGCTGGAGACGGTCGCCTGGGCCCGCCAGGTGCCCGAGGCGGTGCAGGTGACGTGGGGCGTCGGGGTGCGGATCCTGCCCGGCCTGCCCGTGTCCAGGATCGCCGCGGTCGAGCCCCAGCACGTGTATGCCGGCGCGGGGCCGAGCTTCGAGGAGCCCAGCCTCTACTGCCCGCTCGGCCCGCCGCGGGCGGTGGGCCGCCGGCTCAACGAGCTGCTCGGCGGCCGTCCCAACGTCCACGGCATCCCCTCGGGCGAGAGCATCTGGAAGAGCACCGGCGTCATCGCGGTCGCCTACCGTCTGGTCGCGGCCGGCGTCGACGTCGACACCTGGGTGCGTGAGGTCGTCGACGTCGCGAGCACAGCGGGGCCGGTCTCGACCCGGCTCCTGAAGTCCGTCGACCTCATCGCGCGGTGGAACGACCGGCCGGACCTCGCGGCGGCGACCCCCCTGTCCCCCGCCCCCGCGCCGCCGGTCCACCGGTAGACGCCGGCCGGGCTGGGCCGGTCGGTGGGGCGGTCGCCGGTTCGGCACCACTTCGCCGAAAGCCGCGTCGGGGCCGCGCCCAGGCACTACCTTCCCCCCATGACCATCGAGGTACAGGGGGTCCGCCGCGCGTTCGGCGACGTCCTCGCGGTCGACAGCATCAGCCTCACCGCCAACCCCGGTGAGGTCACTGCGCTGATCGGTCCCAACGGCTCCGGCAAGACCACGCTGCTGCTCATGCTCGCGACCCTCCTGGTCCCGGACCAGGGTGCGATCCGCATCGACGGGCTCGACCCCGTCACGCAGCCCACCGAGGTGCGTGCGCGGATCGGGTGGATGCCCGACGGGTTCGGCACGTGGGACGCGCTCACGGTGAGGGAGGTGCTGCTCACCGTCGCTGCGGCGTACCGGATCGCGCCCGACCGGGCGCGCACCCGCACCGACGCGCTCCTGGCCACCGTGCACCTCGAGGACCTCGCCGACCGCCGGGCGCGCGTCCTGTCGCGCGGCCAGAAGCAGCGCCTCGGCCTGGCCCGGGCGCTCATCAACGACCCGAGCGTCCTCCTGCTCGACGAGCCGGCCTCCGGCCTCGACCCCCGCAGCCGTATCGAGCTGCGCGACGTCCTGCGCGGCCTCGCCGCCCAGGGCAAGACCGTCCTGGTGTCCAGCCACATCCTCACCGAGCTGCAGGAGGTGGCCGACCGCGCCGTCATCGTCGCGCGCGGCCGCAGCCTGGAGACCCAGCGCCTCGACGACGAGCACGCGCTGACGGCCACGGCGTCGTGGCGCATCGACTCCCTCGACCTCGAGGGCCTCACGGCCTGGCTGGCCGACCACCACGTGCCCGCGCGTCGCGTCGGCGGCGGGCTCACCGAGGTGGAGGTGGCCGGCGAGGAGAACGCCGCCCGGCTGCTCGCCGACCTCGTCCGCGACGGCATCCGCGTCACCGGCTACGCGCGCAGCCAGGGCGCCCTCGAGTCGGCCTACCTCGCAGCGACGGAGGACCGGCGATGAGCTGGCACGGGATCAGGACGGTCGCCGCCCTCGAGCTGCGCCAGCGGGTGCGCACCTCCAAGTGGCCGGTGGTCCTCGGCATCTGGGTCGCGGTGATCGCTCTCGTGGCGTTCCTCGCCTACTACGCCACCAACGACGAGCAGCTGCGCTCCGGCGAGGCGATGTACGACGTCGTCGTCTTCTTCGTCCTCGGCCTGGCCATGCTCATCGTGCCCTCGCTCACCGCGACCTCGGTCAACGGGGACCGCGAGCACGGGGTGCTCGCCACGCTGCAGACCACGCTGCTCACGCACTGGGACATCGTGCTCGGCAAGCTGGTGGCCGCCTGGGCGCTGTCGATGGCGTTCCTCGTCAGCGCGCTGCCGTTCATGGCCTGGGCCTTCTTCGAGGGCGGCGTCTCGTTCGGCCGGATCCTGCTGTCACTGCTGGTGCTCGTGCTCGTGCTCGCCGTCATCTGCACGGTCGGGTTGATGTTCTCGACCCTGACGGCCCGGCCCATCGCGTCGGCGGTGCTGACCTACCTGGCCATGGGTGCGCTCGTCTTCGGGACGACCATCGGCTTCGCCCTGTCGGCGTTCCTCGTCACCGACAAGGAGCAGCAGACGGTCTTCGGGATCCCCGACAACTGGTACGACACGCACCAGCCGCCGAACGTCGACCCCTCCGACCCGACGCTGACGCAGGAGCAGATCGACCAGCTCATGAAGGCCGGTCAGCCCACCCGGGCCGACTGCACGACCTTCACGCGGACCACCGACGTGGCCCACACCGAGCGGATCTGGTGGATGCTCCCGCTCAACCCGTTCGTCGTCGTCGCCGACGCGGCCCCGTCCAAGCCCCGCCCGCCGCAGCGGAACGAGGTGTCCACCTCCGCCGGCTTCACACCGATGCGCTGGATCAGCGGCGGGGCGAGGCTGGCGCGCAACGGCCCCGGCGGCGTCAGCGACGAGTGCTGGGTGGACGAGGCGAGCAGCTACAGCAACCAGGACCCCATCGAGAAGGCGCTGGGCACCGCCCCGGTCTGGCCCTACGGGCTGGCCTTCCTGCTCCTCGCAGGCACCGGCGCCGCGACCGTGGCCGGGCGCCGGCTGCGCACCCCGGTCCGCCGGCTGCCGAACGGGACCCGGATCGCCTGAGGAGGCGCGGTCGAGCCACCCAGCGTCAGGGGTGCAGCGCGTCGAACTCCGCCTCGGAGATGGTCTCCGCGTCGGCGTCGAGGCGGATGTGGCTGAGCAGCGACTGGAGCACGCGCAGCGCTGAGGCGGCACGCTCGCCCCAGTCGGACAGGTAGCTGAACTGCCACCACCACAGGGCCTCGGACAGCCGGCCCTCGTCGAAGTGGCGCAGCCCGTGCGACAGGGCGCCGGCGACCACGGCGACGTCGTTGGACAGGGAACCGGTGGTCAGCTCGGGCGAGGTCACCGGGTCGACGACGTCGGCGTACTCGTCGAGGCCCTCGAACAGGTTGGCGAACCCGGTGCGCAGCGGGTCGAGCTCGGCCTCGGTGGTGTCGGCCTCGAAGCGCTCCGCGGGCACGATGTCCTGGATCGCTGCGAGCCGCGTGCCCATGACCAGGGCCTGCGAGAGCGCCAGCAGCGTCATGGGGATGGCCGCGTCGGGCGCCGACCCTGACGCCACCTCCGTCACGGTGGCCAGGTAGTGCCGCGCGTCGCCGGCAGACTCGTCGGCCAGCACCTTGAGGTCCTCAGACATCGAGCAACCGCCTTCCTTCGAACGCGCGGCCGAGGGTGACCTCGTCCGCGTACTCCAGGTCTCCACCCACCGGCAGGCCCGAGGCGAGCCGGGTGACCTTGAGCCCCATCGGACGCAGGAACCGGGCGAGGTAGCTCGCCGTGGCCTCGCCCTCGAGGTTGGGGTCGGTGGCGATGATGACCTCGGTGACCTCGCCGGACGCGAGCCGGGTCATGAGCTCCTTGATGCGCAGGTCGTCGGGGCCGACGCCCTCGATGGGGCTGATCGCGCCGCCGAGCACGTGGTAGCGACCGCGGAACTCGCGCGTCCGCTCGATGGCGACGACGTCCTTCGGCTCCTCGACGACACAGATCGAGCTGGCGTCGCGGCGGGGGTCGGCGCAGATCTTGCACTGATCACCCTCGGCGACGTTGCCGCACGTGGCGCAGAAGCGGACCTTGGCCTTGACCTCGGTCAGCGCGTCGACCAGCCGCTTCACGTCGACGGCGTCGGACTGCAGGAGGTGGAAGGCGATGCGCTGGGCGCTCTTGGGGCCGACCCCGGGCAGCCGCCCGAGCTCGTCGATCAGGTCCTGGACCACGCCTTCGTACACACGGGTGAGCCTATGCCCTGACGGTGTCAGCCACCGGCCGGTGGGGCCTCGGACACCGCCCGGACGCGCTCGCGCAGCCCGGCCGCTAGGCCCATCACCGTCAGCTGGTCGACGAGGCCGCCGAACCGCGCGGCGAGCAGCGGGTGCCGCACCGGTGCCATGCGCAGCCGCAGGTGCAGGCGGGTGCCCCCGCCGTCCTCGGGCCGGAGGCGCAGGCACCAGGTCAGGCGGGTGTGTCCCCGGGTGGAGGTGTGGAGCAGGTGCTGCGACGGCTCGAGCGAGGCCACCGTGAACGTGGCGTCGCGGCCGCCCCAGTCGGGGATGACGTCACCCACGGCCAGGTGCGCGAGCCGGTCGTCGAGGTGCCGCAGGCCCCTGCGCGACGGCGGGACGACCCGCTCGAGGAAACCCGGCAGGTACCAGCCGGCCCTCCGCTTGCCGAGCTGCACCAGCCACGGCCAGACCGCATCCGGGGGTGCCGGCAGGCTGAACGCGCGGTCCATGACCACGTCCGCCGGGTCGACGAGCTCGTCGCCGGGGAGGGTGGCGGCTCGTTCGGCGGCGGTCGGCCGGGTCAGCACGGGCTCAGCCCTCGTCGATGACCCTGCCGCCGAGGATGCGCTCGATGACGGGGCGACCCACGTCGCCGACCGCCTCGATGTCCTCGTCGTCGTCGCTGGCGGCGCTGTCGTCGGCCACGTAGGTCTCCGGCTTGCGCTCGGGCTCCTCGGCGGCGACCTCGGCCTTGGCTCGGGCCAGCAGGGAGCCGGTCGGGGCGGGGGCCACGGCGACGGCCGGCGCTCCCTGGGAACCCGGTGCGCCGGGGCCGGGCTCGGTCGCCCACGAGGGGCCGCTTCCCGGCGCGGAGGCGGCGCCGGCCCAGCCTCCGTCTCCGGACTCGGGCGTGGGCGCCACCGCACCGGTGGCTGCGTAGGCGGCGGCTGCGCGTCCGCCTGCGTCACCGGAGGAGGATGCCCCGCCGCTGGAGTGCCCGCTGCTTGCCGGACCGGAGGCACCGGCCCCGGCCATGGGTCCGCCTCCCGCCTCGGGTCCCGAGGACGACGCTCCGGAACCCGGCTCGTGGAAGCCTTGGGAGGTCTCCTCGCGACCGACCACCGGGTGGGACTCGCCGCTGGGGGCCGACAGGCGGGCGTCGGGGACCGGGATGCCCTCGACACGGGCGTCGACGCCGAGCACGTCGATGAGTGCCTGGCGGACGAGGTCGGCGTGGGGGCCGTGCCGGAAGGTGTTGGCGATGCCGACGGTCGAGATGCCGAGGATGACCCGGCGACCGTCGAACTCGTGGACGGTCGCGTGCTCCGACAGCAGCGTCCAGGTCGTGCGCTTGTGCTTGAAGATCCAGGCCAGGATGTCCGGCCACGCGCGACGGATGGCGGCAGTGTCGAGGCCACCGGCCTGCGGCCGACCGGACTCCTGCGGCTCAGGCTGGGCCGGTGCGTGCTGGACCGGTGCCTGCTGGACCGTTGCCTGCGGGACGCGCTCGGGCTCCACTGACGCGACCGGCCCGGGACGGGACTGCTGAACCGGCTCCAGTCGGGACTGCTGCGACTGCTCGGCCGCCGAGGTCGCCGCGGCCGGCTCCGGCACTGCGGCGGTCTCCGGCGCTGGGGACGACTTCGGCACGGCTGGGGGTTCCGGCGAGGACGACTCCGGCACCCGGACGCTCGAGGGCGCGGACAGCGGGGTGGCGGGTACGGGCTCTGGGGCGGCGGCGGACGCAACCGGCTGGACCGGCGCCTGAGCGCGGGCGGCCACGGTGGGCACGCCCTCGACGTCGAGGCGACGCTCGAGGCGGTCGAGGCGTGCGGCGTACCCGCTCTCGCCGGACGCACCCGGGAGCAGGACACGGGCGCAGATGAGCTCGAGCTGCAGGCGGGGCGCCGTGGCGCCGGTCATCTCGGTGAGGCCGGCGTTGACGATGTCGGCGGCCCGCGACAGGGCGCCGTTGCCGAACGCCGCCGCCTGCTCGCGCATCCGCTCGAGCTGGTCCTCCGGCAGGCCGCGCAGGACCGAGGAGGCACCGTCGGGCACGGCCGCGACGACGATGAGGTCACGCAGCCGCTCGAGCAGGTCCTCGACGAACCGGCGGGGGTCGAGCCCGGTCTCGATGACCCGGTCGACCTGGTGGAACACCCCGGCGGCGTCACCCACGGCGAAGGCGTCGATGGTGGCGTCGAGCAGCTCGCCGTCGGTGAACCCGAGCAGGGCCGCGGCGCTCTCGTAGGTGAGGCCCTCGTCGGTGGACCCGGCGATGAGCTGGTCGAGCACGGACAGGGAGTCACGGACCGAGCCGCCGCCGGCGCGGGTGACGAACGACAGCACCCCCGGCGCCACGGCGACGCCCTCCTGCTCGCACAGCCGCTGCATGTAGTCGGACAGCTGGCCCGGCGGCACGAGGCGGAAGGGGTAGTGGTGCGTGCGGCTGCGGATGGTGCCGATGACCTTCTCGGGCTCGGTCGTCGCGAAGACGAACTTCACGTGCTCCGGCGGCTCCTCGACGATCTTGAGCAGGGCGTTGAAGCCCTGCGGGGTGACCATGTGGGCCTCGTCGATGATGTAGATCTTGAAGCGGCTCTGCGCCGGGCCGTAGGACGCGCGCTCGCGCAGGTCGCGGGCGTCGTCGACACCACCGTGGCTGGCGGCGTCGATCTCGATGACGTCGACCGAGCCGGAGCCGCCTCGGGCCAGCGCCACGCACGACTCGCACACGCCACACGGGTCGGGGGTCGGGCCCTGCTCGCAGTTGAGGCAGCGCGCCAGGATGCGGGCGCTGGTGGTCTTGCCGCAGCCGCGGGGGCCGGAGAACAGGTAGGCGTGGTTGACGCGGCCGGTGCGCAGCGCCTGCATGAGCGGCTCGGTGACGTGCTCCTGCCCGATGACGTCGGCGAAGGACTCGGGCCGGTAGCGGCGGTACAGGGCGGTGCTCACGAGGGGAACCCTAGTCGCCGCGCCTGACACGAGGCACCCGCCGCCGAGAGCTCCGCAGGGGCCCGTGCCGGACTGGTCCCCGCGCCAACCCCGGGCTCCCTGAACCGTTCCTGAGGCTGCCGGCACGGCCGCCCGCGACCCGGTGACACACTGGCCGGTGACGAGGGAGGTCCATGTTCGGACGACGAGCTCAGGCCGGCGACGCGGTCACCGCCACGGGTGACGGCACCCCTGCCGCACCGGTCACCATCAAGGTGTCCAAGGCCGGCAAGGACATCGAGGGGGCGGTGCTGCTGGCGCCGGTCAGCCTCACCGTCCGCTCGGGCCGGTGCGTCGTGCTGCGCGGCGCCAACGGCAGCGGCAAGACGACCCTGCTCAAGATCCTCGCCGGCGCCCTCGAGCCCTCCACCGGCACCGCCACCCTCGACGACGGACCCCTCGACGAACGCCACGCGGCGACCCGCGCGCGGGTCGCGGCGCTGGTCGGCTCGCCCACGGCATACCGCGACCTCACGCTCATCGACCACCTCGTGCTCATCGACTCGACGTGGGGCGGGGCGATCGACACCGCCGACGAGCGGGCCGACGCGATGCTGGCCACCCTCGAGATCGACCACCTCTCCGAGCGGTTCCCCCACGAGCTCTCCTCCGGGCAGCAGCAGCTCTTCCACCTCGCGATGGTGCTGTTCCGGCCGTCCCAGGTGCTGCTGCTCGACGAGCCCGAGCAGCGCCTCGACACCCACAAGCGCGAGCTGCTCACCGAGATCCTGCGCGCGCGCAAGGCCTCCGGCACGGCGCTCGTCGTCGCCTGCCACGACCCGGTGATGACCTCGGCGCTGGCCGACAAGGTCCTCGACATCACCGGCGCATGAGCGCGACCACCACCCCGGCCAGCGCGCCCACCACCGACCGCGAGCGCCTCGCGCAGGCGCGCGAGGTGATCCACGGCGGCGAGGCCGACCGGAGCGCGGGCAACGCGGTGTACGCCGCCTACGTCGCCGTCATCGCCTCCCTGGTCTACGGGGTCCCGGCCTCGCGCGCGTTCTTCATCTTCGTCGACCCGGCCTGGCTGTCGCGCCACCTCACGGGGGTGCAGGGGGTGCTGGTCATCGGCGCCGTCGTGCTCGCCCTGGTGCTGCTCGCGTTCCGCGTCGGGTCGATCCGCGGACCGGTGGTGCCCGACCTGCCCTACCTCGACCACGTCGCGACGAGCGCGCTCGACCGCGCGGTGGTCCTGCGGCGCTGGTGGCGCCTCAGCTTCCTGGCCTGCCTGCTCGGCGGGCTGCTCACCGGCGCGGTGGTCGGCACCGGCATGGTCGTGGCCAAGGTCGCCTCGCCGCTCGCGCTGCTGCCCTCCACGCTGGGCGGAATCCTGCTCGGCCTCGCCGTCGCCGGCGCGTGGCTGTGGGGCCAGGTGCGCTCGTGGCCGACCGGCATGCGGGGGCCCTCGACGGTCCTGCGCGAACGGCGGTCGCTGCGCGCCCTGCACCACGTCGGCCTGCGCACCCAGTCGGCCCGGGCGGTCACCGTCGGTGGCGCCGTCCTCGCCGGCGACCTGCGCGCCGCACGACTCGACGTCGCGGCGCCCAACACCCGCCTGCGCCGCACCCGCCTTCGCGCCCACGGGCCGGTCGGTGTCGTCGCCGCGCGCGACGCCCTGGGCCTGCGCCGCTCCCCCGGGGCGGTCGTGGCCGGCCTGGTCCTCACCGTCGGAGGCTCCTGGGCGCTGGCCCACTCCACGACCCCGGGCGTACCCAGCATCGTCGCCTTCGTGGGCATCCTCGCCGCCTACCTCGGGTACGGCGCGTGGTCGGAGGGTGTGCGCCTGCAGGGCGACAACGCCGGGACGCCGGCGCTCATCGGGCTGCCGTTCCGCGACGAGGCCAGGGCCCACCTGCTCGTGCCGTCGGCCCTGTACGCCGTCGTGGCCCTCCTCACCGGGGCGGTCACCACGATCACGTCCCCGTCGGCAGGGACCACCGCGATCTGGTGGCCGCTGGCCGTGACCGGGCTCGTCGCCGCGGCGCACCTCATGGCGGCGTTCCGCGGGCTGCCGCCGGTGTCGCTGTTCTCGGGTGGCTCGGCCGTCATCTCGGTCGTGTTCTGGTACTCACGGCCGCTGCTGCTCGCCGTCGTCGGTGTCGTCGCGGCGACTGCGGCCCTGGGGCGTTCGGGGGTCGGCCACGGGCTCGTGGTGCTGGTGCTCTTCACCGCCGGCACCGCGATCTTCGGGATGCGCCGCGTACGCCGCCTCGACGAGGCCCACCGCGCCTGACCTCCGCGCGGGCTCAGGGCGTGAGGCGCCCGGGAACACAGGGACACCCCGCGTACCTGGAAGAGCTCTCCTACCCTTGCTGCATTCCTGCCCTGGGGGAGTTCGGAGAGGTACCACCACGCGGGGTGCCGGTCGCCAGTGTAGACGGGGCCGTGCCGTGGCAGCCAATCCCCTCTTGAGACAATGGGCCGACATCCCCCGCACGTCGTCCGCACCGACCCCGGAGCCCCCATGTCACCGCTCGTCCTCTTCCGCCGCCTCGCCGTCGCCGAGGCCACGACCTGGGCCCTGCTGTTGCTCGGGATGGTGCTCAAGTACGCCACCCGCACCACCGAGCTGGGCGTGCAGGTGTTCGGCATGCTGCACGGCATCGTGTTCATCGCCTACTGCCTCGGCACGCTGTTCGTCGCCGTGAACCAGCGCTGGTCGGCGGGCGTGACGCTGCTCGGGCTCGCCAGCGCCGTACCGCCGTTCATGACCGTGTGGTTCGACTGGCGGGCCGAGCGCCGCCACCTGCTCGAGGGCGGCTGGCGGCTCTCCGTCGGGGGCGAGACCCCGCGTTCGCTGCCCGAGAGGGTGCAGGCGCGCATGCTCGCCCGACCCCTCGCCGCGGCCGCCGTGGCGCTCCTCGCGGTGGCTGCGCTGACCACTCTCGCGCTGCTCGTGGGACCCCCGGCAGGCTCCCCCAGCTGACGATTTCAGGACCGGGCCCCCGCCCGTGTAGCCTCGCCCGCGGAGGATTCGCATAGTGGCCTAGTGCGCACGCTTGGAAAGCGTGTTGAGTGAAAGCTCTCAGGGGTTCGAATCCCCTATCCTCCGCCACACGAGATGGCCCCCAAGCTTGCGCGGGGGCCTTTCTCATGTGCGGAGGTAGGTGGTGACGGGAGCCTGAGCGGGCGGCGAGGAACGAGCCGGCCGCGAAGGCGGGTCCCCTATCCTCCGCCACACGAGATGGCCCCCAAGCTTGCGCGGGGGCCTTTCTCCTTGCCCTTCTTGCTCGCCCCACGGGCCGTTCGTGGGGTGTCAGCCGATGAGCAGGTATGACGCGTGCGTGGGGAGGCCGCCCGTCTCCACGAGGTGGGCACCCAGCAGCCGGGCGCCGTCGAGCGCGCTGCCCTCGGCCGCGGTGAGCGCCCGCCCGTCGCGAGCGAGCCGCTGCTCCAACGCTTCCCGCACGGGTGTGGCACCGAGCACCCCTCCGGTCGCGGCCAGTACGGGGTCGGGCAGGCCCGCCGCCGCGGCGAGCAGCGCGTCGCCCAGTCCCTCTCCCCCTCGGGTGCACAGGTCGGCGCAGACCGGGTCGGTGGCTGCCGCGTCCGCGACGGCGGGGGCGAATTCTGCCAGCCGCTCGGGGGCGTCGGGCGCGTTCATCACCTGCCGCGGCCACGTCGCCGGCTCACCGAACGCCGCCGTACTCGACCGCAGCAGCGCCCGCGAACCCGAAGGCAGTCCGTCGTGTGCGCGCAGGGCCGCCCGCAGTCCCTCGAGGCCGAGCCAGGCAGCCGAACCCACGTCGCCGAGCACGTGGCCCCAGCCGTCGACCCGACGCCAGGTCTCGGCGAAGTCCGTGCCGAACGCGACCGCCCCGGTCCCGGCCGCAACCACGGCTCCGGGGCGCAGGCCGCCGAGGGCGCCCACGAGGTTGGCGACGGCGTCGCTGACGACGACGGTGCGCGCGGCTCTGAGGGTCGACCGCACCGTACGCAGCACCTCGTCTCGGTCGGCGAGGAAGAGCAGCCCACGCATCGACCACACCACGACGTCGGGGGCTCCGTCCTCCAGCACTTGCGCGAGCAGACCCCGGGCCGCGAGCGCCAGGGTCGGCACGTCGATCCCGCCGGGCTGGATACGCACCCCGGGGGCAGTGCGCACCGGGCCGGTCTGCCTACCGCGCAGCACCTGCACCCGCAGGCCGGAGCCGCCGATGTCGACCGCGGCGACACAGGCGTCGACGGCCGCGACCCAGGCCCCGTTGCTCACGCGGGCGATGGGATCACTTGGACATGCCGGCGGTCAATCCCGCGACGATCTGCTTCGTGGCGACCAGGAACAGCACGATGAGCGGGATGGTGGTGATGACCAGGCCCGCGAACACGGCCGAGTAGTTGGTCGCGTTCTCGCCGAAGAACGTCGTCAGGCCGACGGGCAACGTGTACTTCTCCTCGCGCCGCAGCAGGACGAGCGGGAAGAGGAAGTCGTTCCAGATCGGCACGAACCTGAAGACGGCCACGGTGGCCAGCGCGGGACGCACCATCGGCACCATGATCCGCCAGAACGTCTGCCACGGCGACGCGCCGTCGAGCGCCGCGGCCTCCTCGAGCTCCCCGGGCAGCTGCCGGAAGAACGTCGTGAGGACGAAGATCGAGAACGGGACCCCGGACGCGCCGTACATGAGAGCCAGGCCGAACCGGGAGTCGATCAGGCCGAGGCCGTCGAACAGGTAGAAGATCGGCAGGATCGCCAGGTGGATGGGCAGCATCAGGCCCGACAGGAACAGCGACTCCAGCGCGCGGAACGCCCTCGAGTGCACCCGCGCCAGCGCGTAGGCAGCCATCGTCGAGACGACCGTGGAGAGGGCGACGGCTCCGACGGTGACGAGCAGGGAGTTGCCGAAGTAGGTGGCGAAGCTGCCGGTCGTCCACGCCTCGCGGTAGCTCTGGGTCGACACCGGCGACGGCAGCCCGAGCGGGTCGGTGATGAGGTCGGCGTTGGTGCGGAACGAGCTGACGACCATGAGCAGCAGCGGGACCAGCGCGATGGCCGCGTACCCCCACAGCACGATGCTCGCCGCGACGCCGCCGACGGGCTTCTGACCGGTACGGCGCCGTGGCCCCTTCGGCTGCGCGAGGTCCGGGGCGTCAGGGGTCGCCGTGGCTGCCGGCGCGACGACGCTCATGCGGTGATCCTCCGCTCGTGGCGTCGCAGCACCGACGTGGCCGCCACGGCCCCGCCGAAGATGACGATGAACAGCAGGGTCGCCAGTGCCGACGAGCTGCCGATCGCGTCGACCGAGCCGGAGTCGAAGGCGGTGCGGTAGAACAGCAGCGACACGAAGTCCGTTGACCCAGCGGGGTTTCCGGTCGAACCACCGAACGCGTAGGGCAAGGCGAACGCCTCCATCGCGAAGATGAAGGTCAGCACCGAGACCGTGCCGATCGCGGGGACCAGCAGCGGCAGCGTCACCTTCTGGAAGGCCTGCCGGTTGCTGGCGCCGTCGACGCGGGCGGCCTCGGTCAGCTCCTCGGGCACCCCACCGAGCGCGGCGCCGTACAGCAGGACCGGGAAGCCGATCCATTGCCACACGCTCACGAGCACCACGACCCACAGGGCCGTCTTCGGGTCACCCAGCCACGGCAGCGCCCACGAGTCGAGCCCGACCTTGGTGAGCAGCTGGTTGACCGGGCCGAAGGTCGGCGACAGCAGCAGCGTCCACAGGTAGCCGATGACGATCGGGCTCACGAGGTAGGGCATCGCGTAGAGCGTCTGCAGCAGCCGCCGGGTGCGGGCCCGGCGGTGCAGCAGGAACGCCACCCCGAGGCCGATGGTGTTCTGGAACGCCATCGTCCCGACGAAGAACAGGATGTTGTGCAGCAGCGCGCGGGGCAGGTCGGTGGTGAACGGCGCGCGGGTGAACAGGGTGTGGAAGTTGTCCAGGCCCGCGAACGCGCCCCGTGCCGTGCCCCGCCACTCGAAGAACGCGTACGAGAACGCCGTGCCCATCGGGTAGAGCACGAAGATCCCGAAGAGCAGCAGGGCCGGCAGGACGAACAGCAGTCCGGTGCGACGGGTCACGAGGCCGGCTTGAACCAGGTCTTGACGCCGGTGTCGAGGTCCTTGCTCACCGCCGAGGCGTCCTTGCTGCCGAGGAGCAGCTGCTGGATCCCCTTGCCGAGCAGGTCGGTGCCCGAGGGGGCGCCGTAGCGGAAGTCGGTGAGCAGCAGGTAGGGCGAGCCCGACTTCTGGTAGTTGTCACTCATCGACTTGAGCAGCGGGTCCTTGTACTCGACGCCGGGGACCGCGGAGATCTGCTTGACGTCGTCGGCGACCATCTGGCCGAACTCCTTGGTGGACATCCACTTCACGAGGTCCATGGCCTGCGCCTGGTGCGTCGACTTCTTGGAGACGGCGAAGTTGCCGTCGGCCCAGCCGGCGGTGGTGGCCTCGGAGCCGCTCGGCGAGCCGGGCGGCGGCGGGACCTGCATGACGCCGATCTTCATCTGCGGGTTGGCCTTCTGCAGCACCGCGAGGTCGTAGGAGCCGCCGGGCAGCATGGCCGCCTTGCCGGCGGTGAACAGCGTCTGGGCGTCGGTCACGGCCACGCCGGTGACGTTCTTGGGCATGAACTTCTCGAGGTCCTTCACGACCTTGACCGAGGCGACCCAGTCGGGGTCGGTGAAGTCCTTGCTGCCGCTGGCGACCTGGTCCTGGAACGCCTTGCCGCCGAACCGCGGTGCCGCCAGGACCTCGTGCACGATCGGCAGGGTCCAGTCGTCCTTGGCCCCGACCGCGATCGGCGTCATGCCGGCCGAGGCGAGCTTGGTGTTCGCGGCCATGAACTCGTCCCACGTCGTGGGCGCCTTGAGGCCGTTCTTGGCGAACGCGTCCTCGTTGTAGAACATCACGGTCGTCTGGCGGGCGAGCGGCACCGAGTAGATCTTGCCGTCCTCCTTGCCCTTGGCGCTGGCGACGACGTTGTCGTCCCAGCCGGCCAGGTCGACCTTGCCGTCGAGCGGGACGAGCGCGTCGGACGCGACAGTGGTCTGCAGCTGCCCGTAGGAGCGGACCTGCGGCACGTCGGGGCCGTCCGACCCGGCGAGGCCGGTCGCGAGGATCTTGTTGTACTCGGTGGCCTTGAACGCCTTGAAGTTCACCGTGACGCCCGGGTGGGCCTTCTCGTACGCGTCGAAGATCTTGGTGTAGGCGGCCTCGTCCTCGACTCGCCACGACCAGACCGTCAGGGTCGTGCCCTTGTCACCGCTGCCGGAGTCCGAGCCTCCGCCGGAAGGAGCACAGGCGGCGAGGGCGGCGGTGGCGCCGAGGACGGCCACGAGGGCGGTGGACCTGCGCGCTGGACGAGTCATGAACGGTCTCCTGTCAGGGACTGCGGTGGGGTGGTCGGGGTTGTCGTGGGAGCGAGGGCGGCCAGGGCCTGGGCGACCGAGCCGTCGTGCTGGACGATCGCGGCCCGGGCGGTGGCCGCGTCGGTGCCGGCGAGCAGCGACAGCAGGGCTGGCTTGAGCTCGCCGTCGGCCTGCTCGAGCGCCAGCCGGGCGTCGCCCTCGCTCGCGCCGCTGGCCTCCTGCAGGATCCGCAGCACGCGGCCGCGGAGCTTGGCGTTGGTGGCGACGACGTCGACCATGAGGTTGGACCAGGTCCGGCCGAGGCGGATCATCACCGCCGTCGAGAACGAGTTGAGGATGAGCTTCTGCGCCGTCCCCGCCTTGAGGCGGGTCGAGCCGGTGAGGACCTCGGGCCCGGTCTGTGCGGCCAGCAGGTGGTCGACGTGCCGGGCAAGGGCGGCCTCGGGGTTGGAGGTCACGAGCGCGGTGACGGCGCCGAGCTCGCGGGCCCTGGCCAGCGCCCCGCCGACGAACGGCGTACGGCCCGAGGCCGTGAGCCCGATCGCCAGGTCGCCGGCGCGCAGGCTCTCTGCCTCGCGGCGCCCGGCCTCGACGTCGTCCTCGACGTTCTCGACGGCGCGCAGGAGGGCACCGAGCCCGCCGGCATGGTGGGCGACGAACAGGCCTTCGGGGGCGTTGAAGGTCGGCAGCAGCTCGGCGGCGTCGAGGACGGCCAGCCGCCCCGACGTGCCGGCGCCGAAGTAGTGCACGGTCCCGCCGGCCCGGATCGAGGCCACGGCGCGGTCGACGAGCACCGCCAGCTCTGGCAGCACCCCCGCGACCGCCGGGGCCACCTTGGCGTCGTCGTCGTTGAGGAGCCGCAGGATGTCCAGGGTCGACCGCGTGTCGATCGCGGTGGTCCCGGGATGGCGTTCCTCGGTGGGCGCGCTGACGCTCACGTGGCTGGTCACGCGGCCGAGGTTACTTTCCTACGCCGTATGCGTCAATGGTGTGAATCAGTCACGTCTGCGGGTCGACGTGACGGCTCGCGACAGCCTGGCGCGTCTCCTTGACCGCCTTGCGCGCTCGGGGCAGGTTCCGTTGTGCCACAGCGATGTACAGGCAGTCGACGACCGTCAGGGCCGCGATGCGGCTGGCCGTCGCGCCCGACCGCAGGCTGGTCTCCCTGGCCGCCGTGGTCAGCACCAGGTCGGCCTCCCCCGCGAGCGGCGAGACCGGGAAGTTGGTCACGGCGACCGTCGTGGCCCCCCTGCCCCGCGCTGCGTCGAGGGCGGCGATGGTCTCGCTCGTCGTGCCGGAGTGCGAGATGCCGATCGCGACGTCACCGGCCGACAGCAGCGTGGCGCTGGTGAGGGCGATGTGCGGGTCGTTCCACACGAAGGCCACCACACCGATGCGGTGCAGCTTCTGCTGGAGGTCGGTGCCGACGATCGCGCTGGCGCCGATGCCGTAGATGTCGACCCGCTTGGCCGCGGCCACCGCAGCGGCGGTGGCCGCGAGGGCCTGCCGGTCGAGCTGCTGGGCGGTCTCCTCGACCGCGCTCGCGTCGACCCAGGCGACCTTGGCGATGATGTCGTCGATCGAGTCCTTGGCGCTGATGTCGGTGTCGGCCGCGGCGGCGGACCGCGGGTGGGCGCTCTCCTCGGCCAGGCCCAGGCGCAGCTGGGGGTACCCGGGCAGCCCCAGACGGCGGCAGAACCGCAGCACCGTCGTCTCCGAGGTCCGCGCCGTCGCCGCGAGCTCGCTGATGGTCAGGGCCGCGGCCGCGCGCGGGTCGGCGAGCACCTGCTCGGCCACCCGGTCCTCGGCGGGCGACAGCGACGGGCGGATCCCCCGCAGCCGCAGCAGGAGGGGCACGGGCGGCGCGGTGGCGTCGGAGGCGCGGGTGGACATGCGCTTACCGTACGGCGTGGCCGCCCGCCTCAGCGTGACTGCAGGCTCCAGCCGTCGGCGGTGAAGGCGTCCGGGTGGGACTCACCGTCGAGCAGCGCCCCGCCGGGCCCCGCGACCCTGACGTCGTCGACGTACACGCCACGCCCGAGGTAGGAGCCGTCGGTGGTGTAGCGCCAGCGCAGCGACTGCGTGCCCGGCGGGAGGTCGGCCCGCGCCTGGGCCCAGCGACGGTCGCCGCTGCCCGAGACGACCCCGTCACTGGCGGTCGTCTCGCCGCGGTCACGCACCGTGAACGGCACCTTCGCCCAGGTCGCACCACCGTCGGTCGACCGCTCCAGCACCAGCAGGTCGGTCTCCTCCGTGTCGAGGAAGAGGTCGAACCCCAGATGCGCACCCGCAGCGGGCACCGGCAGCGGCGCGGTGGCGAGGGTCGACGTGGAGCCGTCGCGAGCACCGGAGAACCACGCGGTGTCACCGTGCTTCGGCCGCACGCGCATCGCCTGGGCCAGGCCGCCGGCCCACTCGCGCCGGGCCAGGTTGTTGCTGCCCCAGCTGCGCGAGGGGTGCACGCGGTTGGTGAGCAGGATCGCGAACGAGCGCGACGCGAAGTCGATGACGATCGACGTGCCCGTGTACCCGGTGTGGCCGGCGGTGCGCGGCCCGGAGAGGGCGTCCATGTACCACCGCTGGTCCAGCTCGAAGCCCAGGCCGTGGGCGTCGCCCGGGAAGTCGCCGTTGAAGTCGGTGATGAGCTGGGTGACGCTGGCACGACTGAGGATCCGGTGACCGCGGTAGGTGCCGCCGTTGAGCAGCGCCTGGCTGAGCACCGCGAGGTCGTCGGCGGTGGAGAAGACCCCGGCGTGGCCGGCGACTCCGCCGAGCGACCAGGCGTTCTCGTCGTGGACCTCGCCCCAGACCATGCCGCGGGCCGGTGCGGTCTGGTACTCCGTGGCGGCGGTGCGCGTCCGGTCGGTCGGGTTGTAGCCGGTGTCCTTCATCCCGAGCGGACCGGTGATGCGCTCCGCGACGACCTGGTCGAGGGACTTGCCGCGCAGCCTCTCCACGACGACACCGAGGGTGATCATGTTGAGGTCGCTGTAGAGGTAGGTCGACCCGGGCGGGTTGGTGAGCGGCTGGTCCATGACCGCCTTGATGCGTGACGCCTTGTCCGGGTACTTGCTCCACAGCGGCAGCCACGAGGTGAACCCGGAGGTGTGCGTGAGCAGCTGCCGGATGGTGACGGCTTCCTTGCCCGCGGCGGCGAACTCCGGCAGGTAGGTCGCCACGGGTGCGTCGAGGGCGACCTTGTCCTCCTCGATGAGCTGCACGACGGCGAGCGAGGTGAACAGCTTGGACACCGAGGCCAGGTCGAAGACCGTGTCGTCCCGCATCGGCACCCACTGGTCGCGCGGCAGCTCGGTCGTCGCGTCCGCGTACTTCAGGGCGTAGCCGCTGGCGTCACGCTCGACGACCTTGCCGTCGTGGCCCATGAGCCCAACCGCCCCTGCGTACATGGGGTGTCCGCCAGCGGGAGCCGTCTCGTGCCCCCGGATCTGCTCGACCGCGGTCGCGATCGGCGCCGGGTCGAGGCCCACGGACGCCGGTGAGGCGTCGGCGAGCACCGTGCTGGGCGGGGCGAAGCCGTGGAACGGCTTGCTGAAGTCCTCAGCCACGGCGGGCGTGGGCACGAGGGCACCGGTGGCCACGAGGGCGCACGCGGCGACGGTCGCGGACAGGGCTGGGCGCAGGCGCATGGAGGGGCACCGATCGGGTCAGGCGGCGGGGCCGCGGTAGAGGAGGTACTGCTGCCGGCGACGGTCGAACGCCGCGAGCTCGTCGCGCCAGGCGCCCACGACCTCGTCGGCGGAGGCACCCGCGGTCACCTGCTCGCGCAGACGGGTCGAGCCGGACAGCTTGTCGACCCAGTAGGGGCGCGCCGGGTCGTAGCTGTCGTAGCGCCAGGCGAACTCGGGGTAGAGCTTCTTCGCGGCCACGAGCATCTCCACGCCCACGCGCATGGGGTCGATTGCGGACGGGTCCGTGACGTGGACCTGCACGCCGCCACACACGGTGTTGACGTGCTTGCTGAAGGTCGGCGTGAAGTAGGCCTCACGGAAGCCGACGCCCGGGAGGTCCAGTGCCGCAAGGCGTTCGGCCCACCGGTAGTCGACGTAGGGGGCGCCGACCAGCTCGAACGGGCGGGTCGTGCCGCGGCCCTCCGACAGGTTGGTCCCCTCGAACATCCCGGTGCCGGGGTAGACGAGGGCGGTGTCGGGCGTCGGCATGTTGGGACTGGGCATGACCCACGGCAGGCCCGTGGCCGCGAAGGTCACGTCACGGCGCCAGCCGCCGACCTCCACGACCGACAGCTCCTCGAGGCGGTTCCCGGCGTCGGCGGTGAGGAACTCCCCGTCGAAGTAGCGCGCGAGCTCGCCGACGGTCATGCCGTGCGCCTGCACGATCTCCTTCGCACCCACGCCCGAGGTGTACGCGGTGGTCATCATGGGCCCGTAGGCCTTGCCGCCCAACGGGTTCGGGCGGTCGAGGACGACGAACCTCGCCCCGGTGGCGACGGCCGCGCGCATGGCCGTGTACATGGTCCAGATGTAGGTGTAGAAGCGGGCGCCCGCGTCCTGGATGTCGAAGACCACGGTCTCGACCCCGGCGGTCCGGAACAGCTCGGTGAGCTTGGAGACCCCGGCACCGTAGGCGTCGTAGACGGTCAGGCCGGTGCGCGGGTCGGTCGAGGTCCCCTCGGAGCCGCCGGCCTGTGCGGTGCCGCGGAAGCCGTGCTCCGGGCCGAAGACCCCGACGATGTCGACAGTGCCCGCCTCGTGCATCTCGTCGACGATCGTCCGCAGGTTGCCGAGGATCCCGGTCGGGTTGGTGATGACGCCGACCTTCTGCCCCGCGAGCGTCGACCACCGGTCCGCTGCTGCACGTTCCGCGCCGGTGGTGACCGGCCGCCGCGGGAAGGAGCCCGCAGCCGGGCCGGCGGGGGCGCCCGCCGGCCCGGCCCCACCGGGTACCCGGGCGGTGGTGGAGGCGCCCGCGGTGGTCGCGGACGCGATACCCAGCGGAAGGGCCAGTGCCCCCGCACCCGCTGCAGTGAGGAGCTGTCGTCGGTCGAGGTTGCCCATGGGAGCTCTCCTTGCGCCTCAGTAGGTGAGGCCGTGGCCGAAGGGGTAGAGGACCGTCGACGGGTCGCCGGCGACCGGGATGTCGACCGGCAGCTTGCCGGTCGGGGTGACCTTGCCGGCGATGACGCGGGCGACCGCCTCGATGGCGACCGGGCTGTAGGAGTAGGTCGCGAGGTAGGTCGGCGCCTGCGTCATGTAGGCGATGTCGTAGGGGTCGCGGGTGGCGACCACGATGACCGGCTTGCCGGTCGCGAGCAGCGCCTTGACCAGCTTCTGCTGGCCACCGCGCGGGTCGGTGGCCGAGGTGTCCCAGGCCTTCATGGTGGTCACGACGACGGCGTCCTGACCCGCCGCGGCAGCGACTGCGCTGGCGACCTGGGCGTCGGTCGGTGAGGTGCCGGTCTGCTTGACCGTGGTGACCGCACCCTGCTCCGCCAGTCCGTCGGCGAGGGTCTGGGTCGTCGTGACGCCGTACCCGGTGACGAGGACCTTGCGGCCGGACGTGGCGAGCGGAAGGGTGCCGGCGTCGTTCTTCACGAGCGTCGTCGTGCGGTCGGTGATGGCGTCGGCCGCAGCGAGGTGCTCCGGGGTGCCGACGACCGAGTCGAGGGCGGCCGGGTCTGCGTACGGGTGGGCGACGATGCCGCGCGAGTACTTCAGCTCCAGGACGCGGCGCACCTTGGCGTCGAGGTCCGCCCGGCTGATCCGGCCCGTGCGCATGGCGTCGACCACGGCGGCGTACGCGTCGTCCATGGCCGGCGTCATGAGCAACTGGTCGGCACCGGCGGACAGGGCTCGGACGGCGACCTCGGGGTCGCCGTAGAGGTCGCGCACACCCTGCATCGCCAGCGAGTCGGTGACGATGACCCCCTTGTAGCCGAGCTCGCCCCGCAGCAGGCCGGTGAGGATGGGCCGGCTGAGCGTCGCGGGGTTGCCGGAGTCGTCGAGCGCCGGGAAGCTCAGGTGCGCCGTCATGATCATGTCGATGCCGTCGGCGATGGCCTGCTTGAACGGCGGGGCGTCGATCTGCTCCCACTGCTGGCGGCTGTGCGTGATGACCGGGAAGGCGACGTGGCTGTCGGTCGCGGTGTCGCCGTGCCCTGGGAAGTGCTTGGCGGAGGAGGAGATGCCGGCGTCGTCCTGGTAGCCGCGCACCTGGGCGCCGACCATGCTGGCTGCGAGCGCCGGGTCGGAGGAGAACGACCGGGTGCCGATGACGGGGTTGAGGGCGTTGACGTTGACGTCGGAGTCGGGCGCGAAGTCGGTGTTGACGCCCATGGCCTTGAGCTCCTCACCGGTGATCCGCGCCGCTGTGCGGGCGTCGTCGGTGCTGCGGCCGGCGCCGAGCGCCATCGACCCGGGGAACTGCGTCGCCGGAGGGCCGATGCGGGTGACCACCCCCTGCTCCTGGTCGGTCGCAACCTGCAGTGGGATGTGGACCTTCGAGTCCTGGCTGAGCGCGGCCTGCTGGAGGCCGTTGGAGAGGCGGGTGATCTGCTGCGGGTTCTGGACGCTGTCGGTCCAGGCGAAGTAGATGACCCCGCCGAGGTGGTACTTGCGCACGACCTCCGCCGGGCTCGCGACGCCGTACAGCGGGATGTTGCGTGCGTCCGGTGTGGTGGCGTCCTTGCCGTAGACGTTCTGGATGAACAGCTGCCCGACCTTCTCCTCGAGCGTCATCCGCGCGAGTGTCGACGTCACCCAGCCGTTCTCCGCCGCGGGGGGAAGGGGTGGCGCCGTGGTCGGCGCGGCGGCTGCGGTGGACAGCCCGGCGCCGAGGAGGGCGACGCCGGCGGCCCCGGCGACGACGGAACGACGGGACAGGACAGACCCGGACATGGGCTCCTCCAAGGAAGTGAACGATTCACCATTGAATGACTTCCTGCGGAACTTACCTACGCTTGCCGAGACGGGACAAGGGGTTCAGGTGTCCGGTTTGGTCAGGATTTCGTCAGGTCACCCGGTGACCAGCACCCCTTCGCGGATTAGGGTCGACCCATGGCGCGACAGATCCGCTGGCGCGGAGCCCTCAGCCCCGACACCGCGGGCGACGGGCGGGCTGCCGAGCGCACCACGTGGCGCCCCGGCTCCCCGGTGGTGCCGCCGCAGTCGATCCTCGAGACCGTGCGCCTCCTGCAGGTCGGCGCCGTACTCAGCCTGCTCGAGGTCCCGCGCGCCTTCTTCACCCGCGGCGCCCTCCACACCGCGTTCGCCGCCGAGGCCAGGTCGCAGGGAGCCCGCGTCAACGCCAGCGACCTCGACAGCATCGTCGCCCTCAGCCTGACCATCTCGATCGCCTGGGCCGTGGTGTCGGCCGTCGCCTGGTTCAGCCTGGCGCAGGCGGCCTCGCGCGGGTCGTGGTGGGCCCGGTGGCTCGGCTGCGCGCTGTACGCCATCGCGCTGGTCGTCTTCTTCGGCGGCCTGCTGCCCACCGCCGGGCTCTTCGCGAGGACGCTCGCGCTGTCCCTCCTGCTCATCGGCGCCTGGACGCTGGTCCGGTGGTGGCACCGCGACTCCTCGGCCTGGATCCGCTACAGCAACCGCCCGGTCGACTAGGCCGCTCGTGCCCGGGCGCCTGCACCACGTCGTCCTCGACTGCCGCGACCCGCACGCGGTGGCCGCGTTCTGGTCGGCGCTCCTGGACCTGCCCGTGACCTGCACCAGCGACACCTGGGTCGTGGTGTCCGTCGACGACACCACGTCGGGACTGGCGTTCCAGCTCGCGCCCGACCACCAGCCACCCGTCTGGGGCGACCCCGCCCGGCCGCAGCAGGTGCACCTCGACGTCATGGCCGACGACCCCGTCGTGCTGGGCGCCGAGGCAGTCGCCCTCGGGGCGCGGCTGCTCAGCCCGCCGGGTGAGCACGTGTATGCCGACCCGGCCGGCCACCCCTTCTGCCTGATCCCGCGCCCGGGCTGGGCACCCCCGGTCACCCCCACCTGACGACCGGTCCGCGTCACGGGAAGGGCGCACCGGGTACCGCTCGCCGCAGCGAGCCGCGCTCCCGTCGCGCCGGCCGTCCACGCCTCTGGCGCGGTGAGGGGTGGCGCCGCACGATGGACCCATGAGCAACGGTGCCTACCGCGCGGCGTACGACGAGAGCCTGGCCGACCCGGATGCCTTCTGGGGGCGGGCCGCCCGGCTCGTCGACTGGGTCACCCCTCCCCCGCGGGTGCTCGACGACGACCGGCCGCCGTTCTACCGCTGGTTCACCGGCGGCACCCTCAACACCTGTTTCAACGCGCTCGACCGCCACGTCGCGGCCGGACGCGGTCCCCAGGCCGCGCTCCTCTACGACTCCCCGGTGACCGGCACGAAGCAGACGCTCACCTATGCCGAGCTGTTGGCGCAGGTCGCCACCTTCGCCGGGGCGCTGGACTCGCTCGGGGTGACCAGGGGCGACCGGGTCGTCATCTACATGCCGATGGTCCCGGAGGCAGTGGTCGCCATGCTGGCCTGCGCCCGCCTCGGTGCCGTCCACTCCGTCGTGTTCGGGGGCTTCGCGCCGGCCGAGCTCGCGGCCCGCATCGAGGACGCGCGCCCGAGCGTGGTCGTCGCGGCCAGCTGCGGCATCGAGCCGAGCCGCGTCGTCGAGTACAAGCCGATGCTCGACGACGCGCTCGACCGCAGCAGCCACAAGCCCGAGACCGTCATCGTGCTCCAGCGCCCGCAGGCCCGCGCCGCCGTCGGTGAGCGCGACACCGACTGGGAGGAGCTCGACTGGGACGAGCTGGTCGCCGACGCCGAGCCGGCCGACTGCGTCGAGGTGGCCGCCACCGACCCGCTCTACATCCTCTACACCTCCGGCACGACCGGCCGGCCCAAGGGCATCGTCCGCGACAACGGCGGGCACGCGGTGGCGTTGCGCTGGTCGATGGAGAACGTGTTCGGCATCGGGCCCGGCGACCCGTGGTTCACCGCCAGCGACGTCGGCTGGGTCGTCGGCCACTCCTACATCGTCTACGCGCCGCTGCTCACCGGCGCGACCACCGTTCTCTACGAAGGGAAGCCGGTCGGCACCCCGGACGCCGGCGCGTTCTGGCGCGTCATCGCGGAGTACGGCGTGAAGGCGATGTTCACCGCCCCCACCGCCTACCGCGCCATCAAGCGCGACGACCCCGAGGGGCGGCTCATGCAGGGGCACGACCTCTCGTCGCTCCAGACGGTGTTCCTGGCTGGTGAACGGCTCGACCCCGACACGTATGCGTGGGCGTGCGAGCGCCTCGGTGTGCCCGTGGTCGACAACTGGTGGCAGACCGAGACCGGCTGGCCGGTCGCCGCCAACCTGCGGGGCCTCGAGCCCATGCCCATCAAGGCCGGCTCGCCGAGCGTGCCCTGCCCGGGGTACGACGTGCACGTCCTGGACGAGCGTGGTGAGCGGGTGCCCGCGGGTCGGGAGGGGTCCATCTGCATCAAGCTGCCACTGCCACCCGGCACCCTGCCGACCCTGTGGGGCGACGACGAGCGCTACGTCGCGGGCTACCTGTCGGCCTTCGACGGCTACTACCTCACCGGCGACGGCGGGTTCGTCGACGAGGACGGCTACCTGCACGTCATGGGCCGCACCGACGACGTCCTCAACGTCGCGGGGCACCGGCTGTCGACCGGCTCCATCGAGGCCGCCCTCGCCGGGCACGAGGCCGTCGCCGAGTGCGCGGTCATCGGGGTCGCCGACGACCTCAAGGGCCAGGTGCCGCGCGGGCTGGTGGTGCTCAAGGCCGGTGTCGACGGCGCGACCGACGGCGAGCGCATCCGGGCCGAGCTCGTGCAGCGAGTGCGCGACGAGGTCGGGGCCGTCGCCTCCCTGCACCGCGTCGACATCGTGCCGGCCCTGCCGAAGACGCGCTCGGGCAAGATCCTGCGCAAGACGATGCGCGAGATGGCCGACGGGCACACGCCGGTCGTGCCGGGCACCATCGAGGACGCCGGCGTTCTCGAGACCCTCGCACCTGTGCTGCGCCCTCCCGTCTAGCCTGACGGCGTGCAGGGGGTCTTCACCGGTTTCGCCACGATCGCCGTCGTCATCGGCGTCGGTGCGCTGCTCGCCCACCTGCGCGTGCTCGACCTCCAGGCGCAGCGGCTCCTGTCGAAGCTCGCGTTCTTCGTGGCCAGCCCGGCCCTCATGGTCATCACCCTCAGCCGTGCCGACGTCCACTCGGTGCTGTCGGCCAACCTGCTCGCCACCAGTGCGGGCGTGGTCGCCACCGCCGGGCTGTACTGCGCCCTCGCCCGCTGGGTCTGGCACCGTCGCCTCGGTGACGCCACCATCGGCGCGCTCTCCGCGTCATACGTCAACGCCGGCAACCTCGGCATCCCCGTCGCCAGCTATGTCCTCGGCGACGCAGCCCTGGTCGCACCGACGCTCCTGCTGCAGCTGCTCGTCCTGCAGCCCCTGGCCCTGGCCGTCCTCGACGTCGACGCCCGGGGACGCTCGGGCTCGGTGTGGCAGGTGCTGTCCCGACCGCTGAGGAACCCGCTGACCGTCGGTTCGCTGGTCGGGGTGCTGCTGTCGGTGACCGGATGGACGCTCCCGGCACCGCTGGCCAGCCCACTCGGGCTGATCGGCAACATGGCGGTGCCCAGCATGCTCATCGCCTACGGCATCGCGCTGCGCCTCGGGCCAGGGCTCGGCCGCGCCGGGTCGGTCACGGAGCTGGCCGCGACGTCCGCTCTCAAGCTGGTCCTGCAGCCGCTCGTGGCGTGGTTCGTCGCCTCACAGCTCATCGGCGTCGAGGGGCACGCCCTGCTCGCCATCGTGGTCACCTCGGCCCTGCCGACCGCGCAGAACATCTTCGTCCACGCCACGCGCTACGGCCGTGCCACGGTCCTGGCACGCGACACCATCCTCATCACGACGGTCGGCGCCGTCCCCGTCATCCTGTTCGTCGCCGCCGTCCTCGGCTGACCGCCCCGCGTTCGCCTGGCGAGCCCTCGCCGTTTCGAGGTATTCCGCCGCCGGGATCCGGTCGCCGAATACCTTGAACCGGCGGTGGAGGGCGGGCCGGGTATGGGTGCGGTCGGAGTCGGCGGACGGGTCAGCGGGAGCGGCGGGCGGTGCCGAAGATCGAGCGGGTGATCTCGCGGCCGAGGACGGTGCCGGCCGAGCGCAGGGCCGACTTGAACGCGCTCGACGTCACCACCTGCTCGACGATGCCGGGCTGCTCCTTCGCCGGCTTCGGGGCGCGCGGGGCCGGCGCCGGGACCTGAGCGGACTGGGGAGCGGGAGCGGGAGCGGCCGGCGGCGCGGCGGGTGCCGCCTCGAGGCGGGCGCGCAGCTTCTCGTAGGCGGACTCGCGGTCGACGGCAGTGGCGTACTCCGCCGCCAGCGGTGACCCCGCGATGAGCGCGGTGACGGTCGCCGCGTCGGAGGGCGCCATCAGCGACTGCGGGGCGATCATGCGGGTCCACGCGACCGGGGTCGGCGCACCCTTCTCCGACAGCACCGTGACGACGGCCTCGCCGGTGCCGAGGGAGGTGAGCAGCTCCTCGAGGTCGTAGCCGCTGCGGGGGTAGGTCGACACCGCGGCCTTGAGCGCCTTGGCGTCCTCGGGCGTGTAGGCGCGCAACGCGTGCTGCACCCGGTTGCCGAGCTGGGCCAGCACCCCGCTGGGCACGTCCTTGGGGCTCTGGGTCACGAAGAAGACGCCGACGCCCTTGGACCGGATGAGTCGCACGGTCTGCTCGATCGCCGACAGGAACGCCTTGCTCGCGTCCTTGAACAACAGGTGGGCCTCGTCGAAGAAGAACACCAGCTTGGGCTTGTCGGCGTCGCCGATCTCGGGGAGGTCGTGGAACAGGTCCGCGAGCAGCCACATGAGGAACGTCGAGAACAGCGCCGGCCGGTCCTGCACGGCGGGCAGCTCCAGGCAGGTGACCAGGCCCTTGCCGTCGGCAGCCGTGCGGAGCAAGTCCGCGGTGTCGAACTCGGGTTCACCGAAGAACGCGTCGGCGCCCTGGTCGGAGAACGCCACGAGCTCCCGCAGGATGACACCTGCCGTCGCCGACGACAGGCCGCCGAGCGACTTGAGGTCGGCCTTGCCCTCGTCGGAGGTGAGGTAGGAGACGACCTCGCGCAGGTCCTTGATGTCGAGCAGCGCCAGGCCGTTCTTGTCGGCGTAGTGGAAGACCAGGCCGAGGCTGGACTCCTGGGTGTCGTTGAGCCCCAACACCTTCGACAGCAGCGTCGGGCCGAACGACGTCACGGTGGCGCGGACGGGGATGCCCTGCCCGAGACCGCCGAGTGACAGGAACTCGGTGGGGTACGCGGTGCCCACCCACTGCTGCCCGACGTCGGTCGCCCGGCTCGCGATCCGGTCGTTGCTGACCCCCGCGGTCGCCATCCCGGACAGGTCGCCCTTGATGTCGGCGAGGAAGACCGGCACGCCCTGGCCGGAGAGCTGCTCGGCCATGAGCTGCAACGTCTTCGTCTTGCCCGTGCCGGTGGCTCCGGCGACCAGGCCGTGCCGGTTGAGCGTCGCCAGCGGCACCTTGACGGGCGCGTCCGGGTGGGCTGTGCCGTCGATGACCGCGGCGCCGAACAGCAGCGCCCCACCCTCGAAGGCGTACCCCGCCCGGATCGCGTCGAGCTGCTCGGTGGACTTCGCGGACTGGTCACCACTCGCGTTCTCGGTCACCTCCGGCACTCTAGTGCGGCAGCGATCCCGGGCGCAGGGAGACGAGAGGCGACGCGGGCGACTGGGGTCGCACGCGACGTACCCCTATGGTGGCTGGGTGATCTTCAAGAAGGTGGGCGAGGGCAAGCCGTATCCGGACCACGGCAAGCAGACGCCGCGGGACTGGGCCGAGGTGCCCCCACGGATGGTGCGTCTCGAGGAGCTCATCACCACCAAGCGCACCCTCGACCTCGGGCAGCTGCTCGCCGAGGACTCCACCTTCTACGGCGACCTGTTCGCCCACGTCGTGGAGTGGAAGGGCGACCTCTACCTCGAGGACGGCCTGCACCGCGCCCTGCGTGCCGCCCTTCAGCAGCGACCTACCCTGCACGCCCGCGTCCTCGTGCTTGACTAGCCCCGACCAGGCCCTGCGCGCAGCAGGTGCCGCACGCGACGGGGCGGAGGTGGGCGGTGAGCTACATCGTGGAGTCGGGGGCGTCGAGCTCCCGGCGCGCGCGACGACGCCGCGCCCTCATCACGCTCGGCCTCGTCGCCCTCATGCTGTTCTTCGCCTTCTGGTACGCCTACTCCTACTTCGAGGCGTCCGACGGGCGACCCAGCACCGCGACGAAGCCGACCTGCACGACGACCGCCGCCCCCGCCCTGACCCCCGCCGGAGTGACGGTCAACGTCTACAACGCCACCGACCGCAGCGGCCTCGCCGCCACGACGGCCAGCGCGGTGCGCAAGCGCGGCTACCGCATCGCGACGGTCGCCAACGACCCGCTCCAGAAGACCGTGTCCGGCCCCGCCGAGGTCCGGTACGGCACGACCGGCCGCCCCGGTGCGCGCCTGGTTCTCACGCTGGTCAAGGGCGCGAAGGCGGTCAAGGACAGCCGTACCGACTCCTCGGTGGACCTCGTCCTCGGCGACAAGTTCACCGTCCTGGCGGCCGCGGCCAAGGCCAAGCCGTCGCCCACGACGACCAAGCCCTGCTGACCGGACGGACGTAGGCTCGAGGGCATGATCTCCGTCGAGCTCGCGCGCGGTCTCAGCGAGGGTGGCGTGCTGTGGGAGCCTGCGCCCGGCGACCGGTTCACCATCGACCAGCCCAACGTGGTGGGCGAGGTCTTCTGGATCAGCCACCTCACGATCGACGTGCACACGTTCCACGGGCAGCCGCTGCTGGGGTTCAACGGGACGACCGAGTGGGCGCTCGACTCGGTCACCCTCGACACGGCGCTGTGGATGCCGCGCGAGGACCAGCTCCGCGTGCTGCTGGGCGACCGTTTCGTCGGCCTGCGTCGCGAGGGTGGTGACTGGCTGGTCGACGTCGTGGCCGACCACGCCGACCACGCCGACGCCGACGGCGACGGCGACGGCGACGGGTCGAGCGGGGTCACGACGTTCCGGGACGCCGACCCCGAGTGCGCCTACGCGCTGGCCCTGCTCAGCCTGGTCTGACGTCGAAGACCGGACTGCAGGCGGAGCAGTCCACCACCCCGAACGGCGGTGCAGTGGCAGTGAGTTGAGGACATCTCCCGAGCCGACATATGCTCACCGCCGGTCAAACAGCGGCCAGGTCATGTGAACCCGCCGCTCTCGCGCGGCCAGGTGAGATCGAGGTCTGATGCCACTGCACGCCGCTGCGCCCGAACCCGGGGCGGCCCACTTCCAGTACGACGTCGTCGCCGACCGGTGGACGTGGTCACCCGAGCTGCGGGCCCTGCACGGGCTGCCGGCGGACGCCGAGCCGACCACGGCCCTCCTGCTCGACCACGTCGTCGACGGGGAGCGGGACACCGTCGCGGCGCGCGTCCAGCATGCCGTCGCCACGCCCGGCGCGTTCTCCTGGACCTACCGGCTCACCACGGCCGGCGGGCCCCAGCGCACGGTCGTCGTCGTGGGCCGCAGCGAGAAGCCCGGCGACCGGGTCGTGCGCCTCCTGGGATTCCTCGTCGACATCACCGAGGCCGTGCGCGAACGCACCGACGCCGCCGTCGCCGCCGCCTCCGAGCACCGGGCCACCATCGAGCAGGCCAAGGGCGCCCTGATGCTCGGGTTCGGGGTGGAGGAGGACGTCGCGTTCGAGCTCCTGCGCTCGCACTCCAACCAGCACAACATCAAGCTCTCGACCGTGGCCTACCGCGTGGTCTCCGGCCTCACCGAGCGCGGCGCCCCCAGTGACGACCCCGTACGCAGCCTGCTCGACACGCTCCTGTCCGCCGAGGGGTTCGAGGGCGCCTCGGCCGGGTAGGGGCCCGGCATGACCACTCGACCCGACCTGTCCAGCATCCCCGCCCAGTCCCAGGACTGGCCCGGCTCGGTGAGCGCCCTCGACCCGCAGGCCGACCACGGGGAGGAGAGCTACACCGGGCACGGCCGCCTCTCGGGTCGGCGCGCCCTGGTCACCGGCGGCGACTCCGGCATCGGGCGCGCGATCGCGATCGCCTTCGCGAAGGAGGGCGCCGACGTCGCGATCGCCCACCTGCCGCAGGAGCAGGCGGACGCCGACGACACCCTGCGCCACGTCGAGGCGGCCGGCGGTCGCGGCTTCTCCTTCCCCACCGACCTGCGGACGCAGGAGGCCAACGCCGAGCTCGCCACGAAGGCGACCGAGGCGCTCGGAGGCATCGACCTGCTCGTCTGCAACGCGGCGTACCAGATGACCCACGACTCGCTCGAGGAGTTCCCGCCCGAGCAGGTGGCCCGGACCTTCGAGACCAACGTGTTCTCGCCGTTCTGGCTCAGCCACGCGCTCGCCGGCGAGCTCGAGGGCGGCGGCAGCATCACCATGACGACGTCGGTGCAGGCATATGCGCCGAGCGAGCACCTGCTCGACTACGCCTCGACGAAGGCGGCGCTGACCAACATGGTCGTCAACCTCGCGCAGGAGCTCGGCCCGCGCGGCATCCGCGTCAACGCGGTCGCACCCGGACCGATCTGGACGCCGCTCATCCCCGCCACCATGGCGCCCGACAAGGTGGAGGGCTTCGGGGCCGACACCCCGCTCGGACGGGCCGGGCACCCGGTCGAGGTCGCGAGCGCCTACGTCTTCCTCGCCTCCGACGAGGCCAGCTATGTTTCGGGGACGGTGCTCGGGGTGACCGGGGGCAAGCCGGTCTTCTGACGCCGGCTGGGGCGCGGGACAGGGAGGCGCAGTGGTACGCAGGGGCTGGTGGGTCGTCCTGGTGGTGCTGCTGATCGCGTGGCCGCTGACCTACCGCTACACCTCCGTCGGCCTGGACCTCGAGGGCCGACACGGCCAGCGGGTGGACCAGACGTTCTACCGGGTGCGCTGGCCCGGCAACGGCTCGATGCTGGTCGGGCGCATCGACGAGCACCGCGACCTCTCGACCGCGAAGGTGCAGCGGCTCGACCTCGGCGCCGAGATCTTGCGGCCCGCACGGCCGATCGGGACCCGCTCCACCTGGAACCGGCTGGGGTTCTGGTGGGTCCACGCCGACGCTGCCGCCGGCGACCCGCCCACCGATGCCGCTCCCCACGCCGACCGGGTGTGGTTCGTCGGGGTGCCCCACTGGCTCCTGGTCCTGCTCGCCCTCGGGATGGCGGTACGCCGCCGCGCCCGCCGCCCTCGTTCCCGTCGCGACACCGGCCCCGGCCCTGACCCCGGCACCGAGGTGGTGGCAGATCGCCCTCGTCCCTGACGATGACCACGGTTTGCCACCAGGTCGACGCGATCAGCGTTCAATCACACGAAGAAGGACCCGACGAAATGCTTGTCGGGTCCTTCTTCGTCTGGCTGGCGGTGGCGGTGGGATTTGAACCCACGGTGGGCGTTAACCCACACACGCTTTCGAGGCGTGCTCCTTAGGCCGCTCGGACACGCCACCGCGGAGCAGGTTACTAGAGCGGTCGACCACCGAGAAATCGGCCCGGGAGAAGCCGGTCGGCAGGTCTCAACCCGTGTAGGGCACGCGCTCCCAGCTCAGCGTCGACGCCGCACCGGGACGGTTGACCGTGACCTTGAGCCAGTCCTTGTTGTTGTCCGATCCGTCGACCGTGATCCGCTCCAGGCCGGCGGCCGGCTGCGTGACGCCGTACCGCTCCAGCCACACGGAGCCGGGCGCGAGCGGGCGGTCGGAGTTGTAGATGTGGGAGTCGCCGTTGACGAGGTAGACGTCGCCGTCGAACCGGCTGGTCTCCTCGGCGAGTGCCTGCACCAGCGGCCGGAACGCGGAGATGTCGGCCTCGGTCGGCGTGTAGGTCGGGTCGAACATGTCGGCCTGCTGCAGGACCATGACGGCCCGGTCGTGTCGTTGGGTCGCCTCCGCGAACGTCCGGCGCAGCGAGGCGATCGAGGCGTCCATCCGCCCGCGCTCCTCGGCGACCTGGTCGGGTGTCGCGGTGGTCTGCCCGATGCCGGTCCAGGGCTGGAGGTCGTTGTTGCTCCCCACGACGTGGAGGGTGGCGAAGGAGACCCCATCGCGGCGCAGCGCCACGTTCTCCGGGTATGCCGCGTCCGGCACCCTCACCCGCGCCGGGGCACCCAGCGTGGTCCCGGGCCGGTCGAAGAACACCGAGCGGTCGAAGGCGAGCCGCTCGAGCGGGTCGTAGGCCCCGTTGTTGGCGCGGTGGCAGTCGGTCCACTCGTTGTCGCCGGGCGTGTAGACGAGCGGGTCGGTGAACCGGTCGAACTGGGCGCGGACCATCCGGTAGTACGCGTCGTCGCAGCGCGTCGAGCCGTTCTTGATGTCGCCCACGTGGAAGACGAGGCCGACCTGGGCGTCGGCGTTGATCTGGTCGACCCAGCCGGGGAACTTCGCGACCTGGTCGGCGCCGTAGGGCACGTCACCGATGACGGCAAAGGTCTCGTGCCCGGGCTTGGCCTGCCCCGGCGCGTCGGCGGCCAGGGCGGGTGCCGCACCCGCCAGGGCGGCGGTCAGCAGGGTCAGGCAGGCGGCGCCGAGGACGCTGCGTCGAGCAGTGGAAGGCATGGGGGCTCCTGTCAGAGGGGACAGGAGAGTTCTCGCCCAGCCGGGTGAACTCCAGCTCCTCGCCGAGGTGGCCGGCGCGTGAACGATCAGCCCGGCCGACCGGGCCGCCTGGCGGGCCCGGCTGGTCAGCGGACCGAGCGGCGTCAGGCGGCCTCGGAGCGGCCCTCGGCGCGGTGCCGGCGGATGGCCCAGACGGCGATGGCGACGAGCACGATGAGGCCCACGACGACGGCCGCTCCCGTGCCGAGCCACTTCTCGACGCGGTGGTAGGACTCGCCCGCGAGGTAGCCGGCCGTCACGGCGGCGCCGCCCCACGCAATACCCCCGAGGGCGTTCCACGGCAGGAACACGCGGTAGCGCATGCCGCTCAGCCCGGCGAGGGCCGGCATGACGGCGCGGAAGAAGGCGGTCCAGCGGCCGAGGAAGACCGCCGACCCGCCGCGGCGACGCAGGAACTCCTGCGCCGACTCCAGCCGCTTGCGCCGGCGGTCGAAGATCTTGTGGCCCATCACCTTGGGGCCGAACAGCCGGCCGATCTCGTAGCCGACGGAGTCGCCGATGACCGCAGCGAGGATGACCACGACGAGCACCCACCACAGCGACGTGTGCCCGAGGCTCGCGGTGACGCCGCCGATGATGGCCAGGGTCTCGCCGGGCAGCACGAACCCGACGAACAGCGCGTCCTCGGCGAACACGACCAGCGCGACGATGAGGTAGACCAGCCACGGCGGGGCGCTGAGCACCGTGTTGACCAGGCTGTTCACCACCCCGCTCATCGTGCTGCTCCCAGCTCTCGTGGCCCTCGTGGCGTCCTGCGTCCCTCGAAGAATGCCAGCAGCACCTGAGAGCACTCTGACTCGCGCACCCCCGAGACCACCTCGATCCGGTGCGTGGCCCGGCGGTCGCGCACGATGTCCCACACCGAACCCGTCGCGCCGAGCTTGGGGTCCCAGGCGCCGAGCACCAGCGTGGCCACCCGGGAGAGCATCAGCGCCCCGGCGCACATGGGGCACGGCTCGAGGGTCACGACGAGGGTGCAGCCCTCCAGGCGCCACGACCCGGTACGCCGCGCGGCCTCGCGCAGGGCCACGACCTCGGCGTGCGCCGTGGGGTCGCCCTCGACCTCACGGAGGTTGCGGCCCTCGCCGACGACCTCCCCCGCCGCGGTGACGACGACCGCGCCCACCGGAACGTCGCCCTCCTCACCCGCCTCCGCGGCGAGCTCGAGCGCCCGCCCCATCCACGCGGCGTACCGCTCGTCGGCGGCTGGTCCGCTGCTGGAGGTCACGCGCTAAGTTTCGCCTATGCGCGTCCACGTTGCCGACCACCCGCTCATCACGCACAAGCTGACCTACCTGCGCGACAAGCGCACGGACAGCCCCACGTTCCGGCGGCTGACCGAGGAGCTGGTGACGCTGCTCGCCTACGAGGCCACCCGCGACGTGCGCGTCGAGCCCTTCGACATCGAGACGCCGGTCGCCCCGACCACGGGCATCAAGCTGTCCAACCCCAAGCCGCTCATCGTGCCGATCCTGCGCGCCGGCCTGGGCATGCTCGAGGGCATGGTCCGCCTCCTCCCGAGTGCGGAGGTGGGCTTCCTCGGTATGCAGCGCAACGAGGAGACGCTCGAGGCCATCACCTACGCCAACCGGCTGCCCGACGACCTCAAGGGACGCCAGTGCTACGTCGTCGACCCGATGCTGGCGACCGGCGGCACCCTCGCCGACGCCATCCGCTACCTCGCGGACCGCGGCGCCGACGACATCACCGCCGTGACGCTGCTCGCCGCCCCCGAGGGCGTCAAGCACGTCGAGGAGGCGCTCGCCGACCTCGACATCCCGATCCAGATCGTGACCGGCGCGATGGACGAGCGCCTCAACGAGAAGGGCTACATCGTGCCCGGCCTCGGTGACGCCGGTGACCGCCTCTACGGCGTGGTCTGACGCGCCCTGCCCGGCGCGCCCGGCGTGGTCTGACGCGCCCGGCGCGGCGCGCCTGTCCCGGCGACCCGGCCGGATCCGCCACGATGGACGTCGAGGTGTGCCCGTCCGGTGTGCCCCCACGCCCCCAACCGGCCACCAGACCAAGGAGACGACGATGAACCGCGTGAAGAAGATCCTGCTGTGGCTCCTCGTCGCGTTCGCCGCCTACGCGATCTTCACCTCCCCCGACCAGGCCGCCCAGATCGTCAAGACGTCGGGCTCGATCCTCGCCGACGGCGTGCGCAACATCGGCAGCTTCTTCGACGCCCTGCTCGGCCGGTAGGCCGAGATGGGCCCCGGCGAGCGCCGCCACGCCGAGCTCGACCGCTACCTGCTCGACGGTGAACGGCTGGTCACGGCCGTGCACCAGCACTGGGGCAAGGTGGCCGAGCCGGTCGCGAGCGCGGTGGCCGGGTTCGCCGTCGCCCTCTGGGTCGACGGCAGCGTGCCGCGCTCGCTGCACCTGCTGTCCACCGTCGTGTGGTGGCTGTTCTTCGCCCTGGTCCTGCGGGCGCTCTACCTCGTGGCCGAGTGGCGCCACGACTGGTTCGTCGCCACCGACAAGCGGCTGCTGCTGTTCTACGGCTTCATCACCCGCAAGGTCTCGATGATGCCGCTGACCAAGGTGACCGACATGTCCTACGAGCGCTCGGTGCCCGGGCGCCTGCTCGGGTACGGCCGCTTCGTCATGGAGTCGGCGGGCCAGGACCAGGCGCTCCGCGAGGTCAACTGGGTGCCCGAGCCCGACCACCACTACCGCGCCATCTGCGCGGAGATCTTCGGCGTGGCCCACCACGACACCGACGCCGTCGACCGGGCGTGGGAGCACCTCGCCGCCCCCGCGACCACGGTGCCCGACCCGTATGCCGGGTGGGACGAGCCGCACCACACCGAGACGCACCCCACCGAGACCCGGCGTCGCTCGCTCTACCGCAGCCCGGACCTGCAGGCCCGCGACCGCAGCGCCGACACCGGCCCCATCCCGATGTACCCGCCGCGTGAGCGGCCGCGGGACCGCCACGACCACGGCGACGACGGCCGGCAGGGCCACCACGAGGACTGAGCGCCCGCAGGACTGGACACCCCCGTCGCTCGGGAGGGCGCCGCCACGCGAGCACCGCTACCGTGGTCTGTCGTCCGGGCCGCCCCAGGCGGCCGCGAAGTGCCGGCCGGAAGGGCGCCCAGCATGTCCGTGATGAGGACCAAGTCGATCGAGCAGTCGATCAAGGAGACCGACGACCCGGAGTTCCAGCTCAAGAAGAAGCTGACCGCCCTCGACCTCACGGTCTTCGGCATCGGCGTCATCATCGGCGCCGGCATCTTCACGCTCACGGGTCGTGCCGCGGCCGACTACGCCGGGCCGTCCATCGCCCTGTCGTTCGTCCTCGCGGCGATCTGCTGCGGGCTCGCCGCCCTCTGCTACGCCGAGTTCGCCTCGACGGTCCCGGTCTCGGGGTCCGCCTACACGTTCTCCTACGCCTCGCTCGGTGAGCTCGTCGCGTGGATCATCGGCTGGGACCTCCTCCTCGAGCTCATGCTCGGCGCGAGCGTCGTCGCCCAGGGCTGGTCGCAGTACGCGACGCTGTTCCTCGAGAAGATCGGCATCACCGTGCCGGCCTCGGTGGCCCCGGGGTCGCACTTCGACCTGCCGGCGTTCGTGCTCGTCGCGGCCCTCACCGCACTCATCGCCATCGGCATCAAGGAGTCGCTGCGGGTCAACCTCGTGCTGGTCGGGGTCAAGCTCTTCATCGTCCTGTTCGTCATCGTGGCCGGGCTGTCCTACGTCAAGACGTCCAACTACACGCCGTTCATCCCGCCGGCCACGGCCGGCAAGGCGAGCGAGGGCCTGGCCGCCCCTCTCATCCAGGTGCTCTTCGGGCTGACGCCCACGACGTACGGGATCCTCGGCATCGTCTCCGGCGCCTCGATCGTCTTCTTCGCCTACATCGGGTTCGACGTCGTGGCCACCACGGCCGAGGAGGCCAAGAACCCGCAGCGCGACCTGCCCATCGGCATCATCGCCTCACTCGTGATCTGCACGGTCCTCTACGTCGCCACCACGCTCGTCATCACCGGGATGGTCAAGTACGACAAGATCGACCCGAAGGCGGCCCTGGCCAGTGCGTTCGAGTCGGTCGGGAAACCGGGCTTCGCCACCCTGATCGCCGCCGGAGCCGTCGCAGGCCTGATGACGGTCGTGATGACGCTGATCATCGGTGCCACCCGCGTCACCTTCGCCATGTCGCGTGACCGGCTGCTCCCCCCGGCCCTGGGCCGCACCAACCCCCGGACCGGCACCCCGGTGCGCCTGACCCTCATCATCGGCACCGCGGTCGCCCTCATCGCCAGCCTCACGCCGATCGGCAAGCTCGAGGAGATGGTCAACATCGGGACGCTGTCGGCGTTCGCGCTCGTCTCGCTGGCGGTCCCGGTCCTGCGCAGCCGCCGTCCCGACCTCAAGCGGTCGTTCACCGTGCCGTTCTCGCCGGTGCTGCCCGTCGTCGCGGCCCTGATCAGCGTCTACCTGATGGTCAACCTGTCGGTCGAGACGTGGCTGCGGTTCCTCGTCTGGATGGTCATCGGGTTCCTGCTCTACTTCACCTACGGCATCCGCAACAGCCGCCTGGCGGTGCGCGCCAGGGAGGAGAAGGAGTCCAGCGTCACGAGCGGCTGAGCTCCCTCCCCGACGCTGTGGGCCCGTCCTCGATCTCGAGGACGGGCCTTCGGCGTGTGGTGCCAGTGCGAGAGCGAACCCTCGATGGTCACAGGGCCTTGATGATGTCCTCGACCCGCTCCTTGGCGTCGCCGAAGAGCATCTGGCTGTTCTCCTTGAAGAACAACGGGTTCTGCACGCCCGCATACCCGGTGGCCATGGACCTCTTGAAGACCACGACGTTGCGCGCCTTCCACACCTCGAGCACCGGCATCCCGGCGATGGGGCTGCCGGGGTCCTCGGCGGCGGACGGGTTCACGGTGTCGTTGGCGCCGATGACCAGCACCACGTCGGTGCCCGGCAGGTCGCCGTTGATCTCGTCCATCTCAAGGACGATGTCGTAGGGGACCTTGGCCTCGGCGAGCAGCACGTTCATGTGCCCGGGCAGGCGTCCGGCGACCGGGTGGATCCCGAACCTCACGTCCACGCCCTTCTTGCGCAGCTGCGAGGTGAGCTCCGCGACCGGGTACTGCGCCTGGGCGACCGCCATCCCGTAGCCGGGGGTGATCACGACGGAGGAGGCGTCCCGCAGCAGCTCGGCGACGTCGGCGGCGTTGGTCTCGCGGTGCTCGCCGTAGTCCTTGTCCTCCCCGAGCGACACCTCCTGCCCGAACCCGCCGGCGATCACGGAGACGAACGACCGGTTCATCGCCTTGCACATGATGTAGCTGAGGATCGCACCCGAGGAGCCGACGAGGGCGCCGGTGACGATGAGCAGGTCGTTGCCGAGCATGAACCCGGCCGCGGCCGCCGCCCAGCCCGAGTAGCTGTTGAGCATCGAGACGACGACCGGCATGTCGCCGCCGCCGATCGAGGCGACGAGGTGCCACCCGAACGCCAGGGCGACGACCGTCATGAGCAGCAGCGGGACGACCGAGTGCGAGGCCACGAACCAGGCCAGGAGCCCTGCCGACACGACGAGGGCGGCGAGGTTGAGCCAGTGCCGGGCGGGCAGCATCAGGGGCGAGGACCGGATGCGAGCGCTCAGCTTGAGGAACGCGACGATCGAGCCGGTGAAGGTCACCGCGCCGATGAACACCCCGAGGAACACCTCCACGAGGTGGATCGTGACGCCCGTGCCGGCGTCGCCACCCTCGAGGTAGGAGTTGAACCCGACGAGCACCGCGGCCAGGCCGACGAACGAGTGCAGCATCGCCACGAGCTCGGGCATCTGCGTCATCTCGACGACCCGCGCCCGCCAGAGCCCGATCGAGCCACCGACAGCCATGGCCACGACGACGAACAGAAGGGTGAGCAGGGCGTTGGCGGACTGCGACGCCGCGAGCCAGATGGTCGCCGCGAGGGCGATGACCATGCCGGTCACGCCGAAGGCGTTGCCCTCCTTGGCCTTCTCGTGCTTCGAGAGCCCGGCGAGGGAGAGGACGAAGAGGACGGCCGAGACGATGTATGCCGCCTGGACGAGGTTGCGCGTCACGTCGGGTCAGTCCTTCCGGAACATCTGGAGCATGCGACCGGTCACGGCGAAGCCACCGAAGATGTTGATGCTGGCGATGACGATGCCGATGAAGGCGATGACCGCCACGAGCAGGCTGTTGCTGCCGACCTGGAGGATCGCGCCGACGAGGATGATGCCGCTGATGGCGTTGGTCTCGGCCATGAGCGGCGTGTGCAGCGCGTGGGCGACGTTGGAGATGACGTAGAAGCCGACGATGACCGCGAGCGCGAAGACCGTGAAGTGGCCGAGGAACACCGAGGGCGAGCTCACCGCCACGAGCCCGAACAGGACGGCGGCCAGGGCCATCCCGACGTACTTGCGCCGGGGGTCCGGGGGCGGTTTCGGGGCCGCGGGCTCAGGGCGTGCGGCAGCAGGGGTCGCCGCGGGCGCCGCGCTCACCTGCACGGGGGGCGGGGGCCACAGGGTCTCCCCGTCGCGGCACACCGTCATCCCCCGCTGGACGACGTCGTCGAGGTCGAGCACCACGCGGCCGTCCTTGCCGGGGGTGAGCAGCTTGAGGAGGTTGACCAGGTTGGTGCCGAAGAGCTGGCTCGCCTGGGTCGGCAGCCGCCCGGGCAGGTCGGTGTAGCCGATGATCTTGACGCCGTTGGCGGTGGTGACCAGCTCGTCGGGGACCGAGCCGGCCACGTTGCCCCCGCTGGCTGCGGCCATGTCCACGACCACCGATCCCGGCTTCATCGAGGCGACCATCTCCTCGGTCAGCAGCCGCGGCGCCGGCCGACCGGGGATGAGGGCTGTGGTGATGACGATGTCGACGTCCTTGGCCTGCTCGGCGTAGAGCGCGGCTGCCTTGGCGTTGAAGTCCTCGCCCATCTCCTTGGCGTAGCCGGTCGCGGACGGGCCCTCGTCGGCGACGTCGATGCGCAGGAACTGCGCGCCCATCGACTCGACCTGCTCGCCGACCTCGGAGCGGGCGTCGAAGGCCCGCACGATCGCGCCGAGGCTGTTGGCCGTGCCGACCGCTGCGAGCCCGGCGACTCCGGCCCCCACGACGAGGACCTTGGCGGGCGGGACCTTGCCGGCGGCGGTGACCTGGCCCGTGAAGAGGCTGCCGAACTCGTGGGCGGCCTCGATGACGGCCCGGTAGCCGCCGATGTTGGCCATGGACGAGAGCACGTCGAGCGACTGGGCCCGGGAGATGCGGGGTACGGCGTCCATCGCCAGGGCGGTCACCCCCGCCCGGGTCAGCCGCTCGACCAGGGCCGGGTCGAGGGCGGGGGCGATGAGGCAGGCGAGCAGGCTGCCGGGGCGCAGGAGGCCGATCTCGGCGTCGGTGGGGGCGTTGACCTTGATCACCAGGTCGGCGGCCCACGCCTCGTCGCGCTCGACGACGCGGGCGTCGGCGGCGGCATACGCGTCGTCGGCGAAGGACGCGTGCGCCCCTGCCGCGCGCTCCACGGCGACGTCGTAGCCGAGCGCCACGAGCTGGACCACCGTCCTGGGCGTGGCGGCGACCCGGGTCTCGCCCGGCTTGGACTCTGCTGGCACACCGATCAGCACTGCTGCTCCCGTCGTTGGGCTCGCGTGGACAGCAACCTAAGGGCAAAGCCCGCGCCGTGGGGGCAAGCTGTGAGCACAGTCGCGCCCGCCGTCCACGGGGTGGACGACGGGCGCGGACTGGACGACGGGCGCGGGGTGGAAGGACGCGGACTGGACGGGCGCGAAGCCGACGACCCGGCGACGGGTCAGGCGGTGCCGCCCACGTCGCCGTGCGGGACGGGCTGGCCGAGCCGGCCGGCCTGGTAGTCCTCGAACGCCTGCACGAGCTCGGCGCGGTTGTTCATGACGAACGGCCCAGCCCACGCGACGGGCTCACGGATCGGGAGGCCACCGAGGACGAGCAGGTCGAGCCCGGCGGCATACCGCTCCTGCTGGGTGCGGGCCGACGACACCCGCAGCGCGTCGCCCCTGCCCATCACCGCGAGCTGGCCGGGGCCGATCGGGGTCTGGTCGGGGCCGACGAAGCCGTCGCCGCTCATGACGTAGACGAGGGCGTTGAAGTCCTTGCGCCACGGCAGGACGAGCTCGCCGCCCGGTGCCACCGTGGCGTGCACCATGGCCATGGGCGTGTGGGTGGACCCGGGACCGGTGACGCCTCCGACCTCACCGGCGATGACGCGCAGCAGCGTGCCACCGTCGGCCGAGGTGAGCAGGCCGACCTCGGAGGAGCGCAGGTCCTGGTAGGCCGGTGCCTTGAGCTTGTCGACGCTGGGCAGGTTGACCCACAGCTGGAAGCCGTGGAAGAGGCCGCCGCTGACGACGAGCTGCTCCGGCGGGGCTTCGATGTGCAGGATGCCCGACCCGGCCGTCATCCACTGGGTGTCGCCGTTGGTGATCGTGCCGCCACCACCGAAGGAGTCCTGGTGGTCGAAGATCCCGTCGATGATGTAGGTCACCGTCTCGAAGCCGCGGTGCGGGTGCCACGGGGTGCCCTTGGGCTCGCCCGGGGCGTACTCGACTGCCCCCATCTCGTCCATGTGGATGAACGGGTCGAGGTCCTTGAGGTCGACGCCGGCGAAGGCGCGCTTCACCGGGAACCCCTCACCCTCGAGACCACCCGGGGCGCTGGACAGGGCGCGGACCGGGCGCTGGACGGCCGTGGGCGCCGGCGCGGGCACGCGCGGGAGCACGGTCAGGTCGGCGACGGTGACAGCAGGCATCTCGACTCTCCTTGTCGTTCAATATTCAACTATCGACTGAACGACGGGACACGTCAAGGCATTCCCGGCGGCCCCTCGGCCCTGTCCTCGGCGTGGGTGGCTCGCTCGACAGCCCCCACCGCATCGGTGAGGAAGCGCAGGACCGTCTCGCGCTCCGATTCGGAGTACGACGCGATGGTCTCGCGCATCGTGGCGCCGATCGGCCCGAAGATCCCGCCGGCGACCTCCATCGCCTCGTCGGTCATCTCGACGGCCACCCGGCGCCGGTCGACCTCGCTGTGGGTGCGCCGCACGTGCCCCACCGACTCGAGCCTGCGCAGCAGGGCCGACGTGGCCGGCGGGCTGAGCGAGAGGCGGTGGGCGAGCTCGCCGGGCGACAGCTCCCCACCGGAGCGGCGGGCCTCGAGCACGTGGGCCAGGGCGTTGAGGTCGGTGCGGTGCAGACCCACGGCCCCACCGCGGGTGTCGATGTAGCGGTCCATCTCGGTGGCGAACGCGCGCAGGGCGTCGATGATCTCCAGGGCCAGCGCCGGGCCCTGGGGTCGCGAGCCGTGCAGCGGCTGCCCCGGCCGGCCGAGCCGTGAGGAGGACGGGCCCGGAGTGACGGGCTCTGGCATCGGTCCTCCTCTCTCGGGATCGGCGCGGTGCACGGTCCTCGGCTCGCGGCACATTGTGCCGCACGCTACTGTTTCCATGATAGAACTATTTCTCGGTAAAAGTGCTGGGAACGACGAAGGAGCTGACGTGGCTGGCGGACATGGGTTCTCGGGGGCGGGACGCGTCCTCGGAAAGCTGGTGGGACCTCGGGTGAAGTGGCTGGTCGTCGTGGTCGCCGTCCTCGTCTCCGCGGCGGCGTTCGCGTTCGCCGGTGAGCCCAAGGCCGTCTCCACGACCGCGGCCTCGCTCCCCGACAGCGCCGAGGCGGCCCAGGTCACCGCACTGCGCGAGAAACTCCCCTCCAGCGGCGTCACCCCGGCGATCGTCGTCTACAAGGCCGCTTCGGGCGAGGTCGACGTCAAGGCCGTCGAGGCATCGCGCGACCGGGCGGTGGCGGCCGTGAAGCAGTGGGCACCCACCGCCGCCGCGGCAGGTGGCGCCGCGCCCGATGGCGCGTCGGGCGGCGGCGCGGCCCCCGGTGGCGCGTCGGGCGGCAGCGCTCCCGCGGGGGCCATCCCTCCCCAGTTGTCAGAGGACAAGGGCACCGCGCTCGTCATCGTGCCGCTCAAGGCCGACCTGCCGGACGGCGCCAACTCCGACGCCGTCGCGGCCCTGCGTGCGGCCGTCCGAGAGGGCCTGCCCGAGGGACTGACCGCGACCGTCACCGGCGGACCCGCGTTCGGAGCCGACATCGGCGCGGTCTTCGATGGCGCCGACATCCGCCTGCTCGGCGCGACCGCCGGGGTGGTGGCCCTGCTGCTCCTCATCACCTACCGCAGCCCCTGGCTGTGGCTCGTGCCCCTGTCGGTCGTCGGCACCGGCGACCAGGTCGCGAGCAAGGCCCTGACCGTGCTGTCGCGCATCAGCGAGGTCCGCGCCGACGGCGCCGTCACCGGCATCACCTCGGTGCTCGTCTTCGGCGCCGGCACCAACTACGCCCTGCTCCTCATCGCCCGCTACCGCGAGGAGCTGCGCCGCACCGAGGACCGCCACGAGGCCATGCGCGCCGCGCTGGGCTCCGCCGCGCCGGCGATCCTCGCCAGCGGCGGCACGGTGATCCTCGCGCTGCTCAGCCTCGGCCTCGCCGACGACCCCTTCGCCCAGTCCCTGGGCTACGCAGGTGCCATGGGCATCGCCGTCGCGCTCCTCTACGCGTTGCTCGTCCTGCCTGCCGCGATGGTGCTCTTCGGCCGCCGCCTGTTCTGGCCGTTCGTACCCCGCGTGGGCACCCTCGACCCCAGCCACGCCGGCGTGTGGCGCCGGCTCGGTGACGCCGTGACCGGGCGTCCCGTGGTCGTCGGCCTCGCCGCCGTCGCGGTGCTGGTCACCCTCGCCCTGGGCGGCCTGAGCCTGTCGGTCGGGCAGTCGCCCAACGAGCAGTTCCTCGAGAAGCCCGAGGCCGTCGTCGGCCAGGAGCAGCTGGCCGCGGCCTTCCCCGCGGGGACGAGCGAGCCCACCACGATCATCGCCAAGGCGTCGGCCGCGGAGGCCGTCACCACGGCGGCAAAGCAGGTGCCCGGCGTGCAGGACGTCCGCCGGTCCGGTGGCGACGACCGGCTGGTCGAGCTGAGCGCCGTCCTCGACGCCTCCCCGGGGACGACCAGGGCGTTCGACCAGGTGCGCGCCCTGCGCACCTCGGTGCACGCCGTACCCGGTGCCGACGCCCTCGTGGGCGGCGCCGACGCCGAGGCCCTCGATGCCAGGACCACGGCCGACGGCGACCGGTGGCTGCTGTTCCCCCTGATCCTCGGGATCGTCGTGCTGGTCCTGCTGCTCCTGCTGCGCTCCGTGGTGGCCGCCCTGGTCCTGGTGGCCACGGTGGTCGCCACCTACGTCGCGAGCATGGGCGCGAGCTGGTTCGCTTTCCAGCACCTGCTCGACTACCCCCCGCTGGCCGTCAGCACCCCGCTTCTGGCGTTCCTGTTCCTCGTGGCGCTGGGCGTCGACTACAACATCTTCCTCACGACGCGGGCCCGCGAGGAGGCGGCCGGTGGCTCGCACGCCCGTGAGTCGATCGTCATGGCGCTGGCCGTCACCGGTGGCGTCATCACCAGCGCCGGCATCCTGCTGGCGGCGGTGTTCGCGGTGCTCGGCGTCCTGCCCCTGGTGCAGCTGGCGCAGATCGGCGTGATCGTCGGGTTCGGCGTCCTGCTCGACACCCTCCTCGTGCGCTCGGTGCTCGTGCCCGCAGTGGTCAGCCTGCTGGGCGACCGGTTCTGGTGGCCGAGTCACCCGGCCCGGGGGACCTCAGCGGCCGAGGCCGAGGTCGGCCACTGACTTCTCACGCATCTCGACCTTGCGCACCTTGCCCGTCACGGTCATCGGGAACTCCTCGACGACCGTGACGTAGCGCGGGATCTTGTAGTGCGCGAGCTTGCCGCTCGCGAAGGCGCGCACCGCCTCGGCGTCCAGCGGCTGAGCGCCCTCGCGCATGCGGATCCACGCGCACAGCTCCTCCCCGTACCGCTCGTCGGGCACACCGATGACCTGGGCGTCGAGGATGTCGGGGTGGGTGTAGAGGAACTCCTCGATCTCACGCGGGTAGATGTTCTCGCCACCGCGGATGACCATGTCCTTGATGCGTCCGGTGATCTGCACGTAGCCGGACTCGTCCATGACGGCGATGTCGCCGGTGTGCATCCACCCGTCGACCAGCACCTCGTCGGTCTTGTCCTGCTGCTCCCAGTAGCCGAGCATCACCGAGTAGCCCTTGGTGCAGAACTCCCCCGCCTCCCCGCGCGGCAGCGTCTCGCCGGTGACGGGGTCGACGACCTTGATCTCCAGGTGCGGCCCGACCCGGCCGACGGTGCCGACCTTCTGCTCGAAGGTGTCGTCGGTGCGGTTCTGCGTCGAGACCGGCGAGGTCTCGGTCATCCCGTACGCAATCGTCATCTCGGTGATCCCCGCCTCGATGAGCTTGGTCATCATCGTCGCGGGACACGGGGATCCGGCCATGATCCCGGTGCGCACCGAGGACAGGTCGTATGACGCGAAGTCGGGCAGCGACCACTCCGCGATGAACATGGTGGGCACGCCGTACAGGGAGGTGCACCGCTCGTCGGCCGTCGCCTTCAGCGTCGCGGCGGGGTCGAACCCGGGTGCGGGGATGACCATGGCGGCGCCGTGGGTCGTGGCTGCGAGGTTGCCCATGACCATCCCGAAGCAGTGGTAGAAGGGCACGGGGATACAGATGCGGTCGGCCTCGGTGTAGCGGCAGAGCTCGCCGACGAAGTAGCCGTTGTTGAGGATGTTGCGGTGGCTGAGGGTGGCTCCCTTGGGGAACCCGGTGGTGCCCGACGTGTACTGGATGTTGATCGGGTCGTTGGGGTCGAGCGACGCCTGCACCCTCGCCACCTGCTCGTCCGTCACCTCGTCGGCCCGGGCGAGGAGCGCCTCCCAGCTCGCCCGGCCCAGGACGTGGGCGCCGACGACAGCCGGGCAGCGGTCGCGCACCTCGTCGAACATCGCGACGTAGTCGCTGGACTTGAACGACTCGGCGAGGAACAGGTGGGAGATCCCGGCCTGGCCCAGGACGAACTCGAGCTCGTGGGTGCGGTAGCTCGGGTTGATGTTGACCAGGATCGCGCCGATCTTCGCGGTGGCGTACTGCACGACGGTCCACTGCGCGCAGTTCGGCGCCCAGATGCCGACGCGGTCGCCCTTGGCCACCCCGGCGGCGAGCAGCGCCCTGGCGAGCCGGTCCACCTCGGCGCCGAACTCGGCATACGTCCACCGGATGCCCTGCGCGACGTCGACGAGGGCCTCCCGCTCCCCGAACCGCGCGACGGTCGCGTCGAGGTTGTCGGGGATGGTCTGCTCCAACAGGGCCGGCTCGGTCTCGCCCACGGTGTGCGACAGCGTCGTCATGGTTGCCATCCCACCGCGCAGGAGGCCAACCCACAACCCCGCGCGCTGGGTCTGGCGGGTGGCCCGCAGGGCCGTGGCGGGCCTGGCGGGAGCGCGGAGCGAAGCGGAGTGCGGATGGTAGGCCCAAGGGCCACCCGCCAGGACCGGCGTGACCGCACGGTGGTTTGGGTTCGGTACCGTCGGACCCGACATGAGCACCACCCTCAAGGCCTCCGGCCTCGCCGCCGGCCACGGCGCCCGCGCCCTCTTCGCCGACCTCGACCTCATCGTCGCCCCGGGCGACGTCGTCGGGCTCGTCGGCGCGAACGGTGCCGGCAAGTCCACACTGCTGCGGCTGCTCGCCGGCGAGCTCGAGCCCGAGGCCGGTGCGGTGACGCTCGCGCCCGCGACGGCCACCGTCGGCCACCTGCCACAGGAGCCGGAGCGGCGCGCCGGCGAGAGCATCGCGGCGTACATCGCCCGTCGCACCGGGGTGACCGCGGCAGAGGCGACGATGAACGCGGCGGCGGAGGCTCTCTCGGACGCAGCGCCGGGCGCCGACGACCGGTACTCCGTGGCGCTCGAGACGTGGCTGGCGCTCGGTGGGGCGGACCTCGAGGAGCGCAGCGACGCGACCGCGGCCTCACTGGGACTCGGTGTCGACCTCGACACCCCCATGACCGCGTTGTCCGGTGGACAGGCGGCCCGAGCCGGCCTCGCCGCGCTGCTGCTGTCGCGCTACGACGTGCTGCTCCTCGACGAGCCCACCAACGACCTCGACCTCGACGGCCTCGAGCGGCTGGAGCAGTTCGTCAGCGGTCTGCGCAGCCCGGCCGTCATCATCAGCCACGACCGCGAGTTCCTGGCGCGCACCGTGACCCGGGTCGTCGAGCTCGACCTCGCCCAGCAGCAGGTCTCCGTCTACGAGGGCGGCTACGACAGCTACCTCGCCGAGCGGGCCGTCGCCCGGCGGCACGCGCGCGAGGCCTACGAGGAGTACGCCGACACCCGCAGCGGCCTGGAACAGCGGGCCCGTATGCAGCGTGACTGGGCCACCGTCGGCGTGAAGAACGCCCGGCGCAAGAAGTCCGACAACGACAAGTTCGTCACCGCGTTCAAGGTGGACTCCTCCGAGAAGCAGGCCGCCAAGGCGCGCCAGACCGAGCGGATGATCGAGCGCCTCGAAGTCGTCGAGGAGCCCCGCAAGGAGTGGGAGCTGCGGATGACGATCGCCGCCGCCCCGCGTTCCGGTTCGGTGGTGGCCTCGGCGTCAGGGGCCGTCGTGCGCCGCGGCGAGTTCACCCTCGGGCCCGTCGACGCCCAGGTCGACTGGGCCGACCGCGTCGTCATCACCGGTGCCAACGGGTCGGGCAAGACGACGCTGCTCGGGGCGCTCCTCGGCACGATCCCGGTCGCCGAGGGCAGCGCAGGGCTCGGGTCGTCGGTGCGCCTGGGTGAGGTCGACCAGGCCCGCGGGCTGTTCCTCGGCCCGCAACCGCTCGCCCGCGCGTTCGGCGAGGCCCTGCCCGAGTGGCCTGACGCCGAGGTGCGAACCCTCCTGGCGAAGTTCGGCCTCGGCAGCGAGCACGTCCACCGCCCGGCGGCGTCGCTGTCTCCCGGCGAACGCACCCGCGCGGCGCTGGCACTGCTGCAGGCCCGCGAGGTCAACCTCCTGGTGCTCGACGAACCGACCAACCACCTCGACCTGCCGGCCATCGAGCAGCTCGAGCAGGCGCTGGACTCCTTCGGCGGCACCGTGCTGCTGGTGACCCACGACCGGCGCATGCTGGCCGACGTGCGAGCCACCCGCCGATGGCACCTCGACGCCGGCCGGCTCGCCGAGCTCTGAGCGAACGCCTCAGCCGAGGAACAGGTCGGGTGCCAGGCCCTCGTCACGGCCGGTCATCGAGTACGGCGCGAAGTCCTCGACCCCGCGCGAGCGCAGCAGGTCCTCGTCGATGACGGTCTGGCCGTTGAGCGCCCCACCGGGGGTGGTCAGGACCTCGTACGCCGCGTCGGCGACGATCTCCGGACGGCGCGACACCTTGACCATCTGGTCGCCTCCCGGCAGGTTGCCGATCGCGTCGGTGGCCACCAGGGTCGCCGGCCACAGGCAGGTCGAGGAGACGCCCTTGCTGCCCAGCTCGTGTGCGAACCCGAGTGCTGCCAACGTCATCCCGTACTTCGCCATCGTGTAGGCGGGGTGCCCGGACAGCCAGCGCGGGTCGAGGTTGATCGGCGGGCTCAGCGTCAGCACCTTCGGGTCCGGCGACGCCAGCAGGTGAGGGATCGCAGCCCGCGTCAGCATGAACGTCCCGCGCACGTTGACGTCCTGCATGAGGTCGTAGCGCTTGGGGTCGAGGTCGACCGACGGGCTGAGGTTGAGGACGCTGGCGTTGTTGACGACGACGTCGATCCCGCCGAACTGCGCCACCGTCTGCTCCACCGCCGAGGCGATGGTCTCGTCGTCACGGATGTCGCCGACGATCGGCAGGGCGTGGCCGCCGGCGTCCTCGATGGCCTTCGCAGCGGTGTGGATGGTGCCGGCGAGACGGGGGTCGGGCTGGTCGGTCTTGGCGACGATGGCGATGTTGGCGCCGTCCCGGGCCGCGCGCGTGGCGATCGCGAGGCCGATGCCCCGGCTGCCGCCGGACATGATGATCGTGGTTCCGCGCAGCGACGTCGTCATGGGGCCCGAGCCTAGTTACCGTGCAGTAGCCACGGAACGCGGCGACGGCGTGGGCCTCGTCACCCCGGGGCCGGGGCAGGGGCGGGCGCTTCGGGACGGGGCTCGGCACGGCGCCATCCCGGCCCGCGCACCCAACCCCACCGCTGAGTGAGCGCGAAGTGCGGGAACCCGCGGGGGATTCCCGCAC